>JBFMEM010000017.1:0-12749 GCA_040753335.1 Microcaldota archaeon | reverse complement strand
TCAACCCGGCGCTTCCCTCCCACGTGGTCGCTTACCACTTGAGCGGAAGCCCCGGGGAATACGCGCCGACTATTGACAGGCTCTGCGTCAAGACCGCCGAAGGCGGCTGCATAGAAGGAGAGTCGTGTTACTTGGGCGACGCGTGCAACTCCGATTACGCGGCTTGCTTGCTTGAAACGCCGGTCACTTCGTTTGCCGGCACTGCGCCAACCGGCTACAACTTGGTCATGGCTTTCAACAACCCGGGCGTGAACGCCGAGCAGTTCTTCAAGTCCGTGTTCGCGCCCGACGACCCGCCGGTCACGAACGTCGCGGTAAAGGGAGGAACGCTTTCTGCGCAGGAAATAACTAGGCTGAACAAACAACGCGGCGACACCGGAAGGGGAAGGGGAGCCGGAGAAAGTCCGGACTAGGGGGAAGAAAATGGTTTTGAGTCCGACGGCGAAGAGAGGGAGGCGCACGCTCGCCGCGTTGTTCATAGTCGTGGCCTTGTTTATTGCTGGCTTGTATTTTTACGTCCAGCGCCAGGCGCAGGAACTCGCGGTAGGCGAAACTCCTGTTGCGCTTGCAGCGCGGGGGGAGGCCATGGCCCTGCCGCCGGCCGCGGCGGAGGCCGAAATGCTGTATTACTACGACGACTTGTACGGCTTTGAAGTAAACTACCCGGCTGGCTACAAGGCCGAGTTGGACGCGGACTTCGGCGTGCGCTTGAGGTTTACCGCAAACAATCCCTTCTCGTCTTTCGACAGGCTCTTGTCGGCGGAAGTCATTGACGTGTCGACAAGCGAAACCGCGTCCCAACAGGAAGTCGCGGACAACGTTTTCGAGGGCGTGGAAGGGTACTCGTTGAACGAGACGACTTTGAACAACAGGCGCGTCATTCTCGGAAGAGGCGAGACAAGCGGCTTCGTCGAACCGGACGAACGGATTTTCCTGCGCGCGGGAGTCTTCGAGTGCAGAAAGCCGGACGCCTCGCCTTACGTCGCCGCCGTGTTGGCGGCCGTTCCCGAGTCGCTTCAACAGGACTTGATTGCAGTCGACTACATTATCTCGACTTTCAACTGTACTGGAACCTGATTGGAACATGTACGCCAAAAAACATTTTCGCGTAATGCAGGACGGCTCCACGCGAAGCGTGTTGGCGTTGTGCGACGCCGGCTTGCTTGGAAAATCGTTCGAGCAGGGCAGCGCCGTGTTGGACTTGAACGCAAACTCTTCGTTCTACAAAGGAAATAAAGTGAGTGAAAAACAGGCGGGGGCGCTGTTGAAAGAGGCGTTGGAAGACTCGCGCTCGAGCCTCAACGTAGTGGGAGAAAAGTCGGTTGCGTGCCTGCGCAAGGCAATGCCTTCGTTCAACGAAAAAAGCGTCAAGAAAGTCGCGGGAGTGCCGCACGCGCACGTCTACCGCGTCTGAACTCACTTTTTCTTCGCGGCTTTGCGCTGTTTTTCGAGCGCGGCTGAAATTCTTTTAAGCAGGCGCTCGGCTTCCGTCGTGTGGGGGAAGAACGCTATGTTAAAACTGCGGGAGCTTGGGCGCTCGACTCCCCAGTCAAAGTGGCTGGCGTCCAGCACGCTTGAAAACAAGTTGGTCGTGACGTCGGTTGCCACGCGGTCGGAGTACTCCGCGTTCGTAGCCCGCCAGCCTATCTCGGCTTTCATGCGGTTTAAGTCGGACCGCCTTATTTTCGGAACCGAGAGCACGAGGGCCGGCGTTCGCGTTGTTCCCCGCAGTTCGACTGTCGCCTGCAGGGGCAGGCCAGCAAGCGCTTTCGTTATTTCCTGCGGATCTGATTTGCGGATGTCCGGCGTCAGGAAGTCGAGCAGTTTTCTAATTTGCTTGTCGCGATAGGCGGTGCGGAGGTCGGAGTAAGTGTACTTGCCGGCTTGCTCGAGGATGTGCAGCACTTGCTGCGAAATTATTGGCAGGCGCTGCAGTGTCTCCTGCGAGTCGGCTGCGGTGGCCGCCGCTTGCGCCGACTGCATTGCCTTTGCCACTATTTTTCTTCCAACGCCGGCCAGCCCTGCTTTTTCAAGTCGTTCAAGAATTTCCGCCGCGCTTTTGGCCGCTGATGCAAGCGAGGCTTCTCGGAGTGGCCGCGTGCCCTGAATCAAATCGAACCTAGTGGCTCTCTCGAGCAGCAGCCCGCGGTACAGAGTTTTTTTCAATTGCGCGGGAAACAACTCGTGTCCCTTGCCGATTGTTTCCCGGAAAAACTTTTCCGCCTCGTCGGCGGTGAAGGCGGGCTCCCAGTGTTTTTGCACCAGGAATTCCGTGTGGCCCACGCGAATGTGGTCGCCGTGCTTTAGGGGCGTTGTGTCGTAAATGAGGTTGCCGTTCACGAACGTGAGGCTCTCCGTTGGGCCGAGCGAGTAGGAAAAATCCTTGTTTTCTATTGTTGCGTGGACGGCGGCTATCTTGCGGTCTCTCGTCAAGCGGATGTGAAAGCCTTTCCTGGTGCCTATGCTCGAGCGCGGGCGGTCCAGAATGATTTCCTTGCCTTCGAGCTCGCCTGCCAAGCCAATGAGTTTTAGGGGAAACTTTGCTTCTGGGACTTCCATTGCCGGCACCGCGACAAGCAAGTATTTGAAGAATTGCCTTAATAAACTGTTCGAGGGTGCTTTAGCAACTATTTTATACCCGTTGTTTTACTAGTTGTGCAGGTGATTTTAGATGGAATCGGCGAAAGAAGCAGCAAAAGCCGCGGAGGCGAAGCCCGCAAAACCCCTTGTGATGCGCAAGTGGACTGTTAGAGGCACGCAAAAAGCGGTCGAGAGGCACGTGGCGCTCGCGGAAGCAAGCGAAGCCCGCGCAAAATTCGTTGAAGCAAACAAGGAGCGCTTTGTAAAAAACTGGCCAAAGGACTTGGCAGAACGCGCTAAGAGAACAAAGCAGGAAACGCTTCTGGCTGCTACGAGACACCACATCGTTTCGCAAGCGCACTTGGTCAGTCGCGAAGTCGCAACGGCGCTTGTTGAAAGCGCCATCAAAAACTACCGCGACCAGGCGGCGCTGCACCGCAAGTACGCCGAGGCATTCACGCGCGGACTGGAAGCCAAGCTGCGCAAGAAGCAGGCAAGAGGCGCTTGGTACACCAGGATCTGGGCAAGAATACGCCGCTGAAAAACTTTTTTGCGTGAGCGGGGTTTGCCCGCTCAAGCCTATTTTTTTACTTCAAGCCGAACAGCCGCAGGTCTTCCTCCCGCATTTGCTCAAGCAGCCGCCTGTACTTCTCCCGCTCTTCAGCTGTTCCGGAGTGGAAGGCGCGCGCGGCTTGAACCGCGACCTCCACCTTCCGGCCCACCGTTTCCCTCGAAAAATGCCGTACTGCCGCGCTGCGCGCCCTGCGGCCCAGGTCCTCGCGCAGGCCCTCGTCTTTGGCGAGCAGCGAAAGTTTTTTCGCCAAGTCCTCTTCGTCGACTCCTGCCGAAAACACCTGTCCTATCCTGCGTTCTGCAGTGCTTTTGGCGAACAAGGCCGCGTCCTTGAACAAGTGGGGGTGGGTGGTTGCGTCGAGCGTCAAAATCGGTTTCCCGAGCGCGGCGGCTTCAATCAGGTTGGTGGCCGCTCCTTCGCTTCCGCTGACGTTCACCATCACGTCGGCCGCCAGGTGGTGCGTGCGCAGCACTTCCGGAAACGGGGTCCGGGTCTTGTCCCACAGGAACCACGGCTCGTCCTTGACTTCCTCGACTAGCCGCTCGAATTCCTCGCGCTCATGCTCTGTCCTCCAGCCCTCGTCTTTAATCAACAGAAAGGCGTTCGGGTGCGCGGCGGCTATTTTCCTGAACGCGCGAATGAGTTGAACCTGGTTTTTTTCCGGGACCAAGCGGTTTATCGAGGCGAACAGCACGGCGTTCCTGGGCATGCGAACGTGTTTCCCCATTTCGGCTGCAACGCGTTCTATCAGCCTCTTCCTTCCCTCCCGGCGTTCTTCCTCGCTTGTCTTGTACAGCGCGTCGGCTTCCGGCGGATAGCTGTGTTGGATGAGTATCGTCTTCCAAGCCGGAATTCCGATGCGCTCGGCGCTCAACAGCCCCGTTGGGCTGATTGTGCTCACGACGTGCGCGGCTGAGAGCGCTTTCGCGTATGCGTTCGAGTGCTCTACCTTCGTTGGGTAATACCGGGAAATGGCGGGCATTTCCTGGGTTATGCCGGAGGCGATTACGCCTATCTGGCGCCACGGCATCGTAATCAAGTAGGCCACCTGTTGTCCAGGGGGCGCGTGCGGGTCGACGAGGGACTTGATTCCCGCGCGTATGCGCATTGCGTTGGCTCTGGCGCCGGTTTCGTTTATTTCCTCGGCGCTTTTCACGACGCCGCCGCGGTTCAATCTCTTCCAGTGGTAGTCGGACACGCTGTTCAACTCCGCTTCCGACACGTCGAGCGCGTGGTACAGGTCGTGGAGCGAAGCGCGGATTCCATGCTTCCGCGCTATTTGCAGTATCTTTGCGGCGTTCGTTACTTCGCCGACCGCGCCCGTGGAGTGGCCGATTATCTTCAGTTCGGGGAGCCTCTCGTTCAAGCCGCTCGCCTCCGTTCTTTTAGTTCGGCCGCCCTCGCCGCTTCGGTTACCCTGCGCCAGGTTTCAAGCATTCTGCCGTACTTGCGCAGCGCCTGCGCGACTTTGTCGGCGGAAATGCTGTCGTGGAGTTCGCGCCTTGCAGTCGGCAGGCGCGTTTCCAAGTGGTTCAGGAAGGAATTGATTTTCTGCATTGAATTCGCGTGCTCGGGTTTCAGCCACCACGCGCTTTTTTCTCCGTGAATAATTTGTTTTAAAATCGGCACTCTATTCTGCCAGATGCTTATGCGGTTTCCGGGGTAGGCGTATAGAATTCCTTCCACGTGCGGCCTTGCCTTGTCCGTTGAATATGACTTAAGGGCTTCGACGAAGCTTCCCCTTCCGGCCGCGGCTTCCCTCAGTGCTTCTATCACGGGGTGGCACGTCATGTCCGCGATTGACTCGCGGACAACGTCGCGGTTTGCCTTGTCCCTGAAGTGCGCCACGGGATTGTTTATTATGTATACTCCGCCGAGCAGGGAGTTGACTGCGCAGCTCATTATCACGTCCTCCCCGCGCAAGCCCTTGTACTGGAAGTAAGGAATTTGGTTTGCCACGCTTGCGCGCATGCTTACGTTTGCTCCGGGAACCAAGTCCGTCTTGTGCACGTTTTTTTTGTCGAACTTGTATTGCTTTGCAAGAACGTCGGCGGTAATCATCCTGAACCGGTCCCTCCCCGCCAGAATCTGGGAGGTCAAGTCACCGACTTTCTTCAGTCCCTTGCCCATCGAAAGCCCGGGGAGGGCGACGGTTCCAACCATCTGCCGTTGGGCCTCGTCCGAAGAAGCTCGGGGGCCTTTTGCCTCGGCGTTCAAGAAAAACTTTTCCAGATAGCTGAGCCCGTCGGAAACGCGGTAGAACATTCCCCCGCTTCCGTCGCCCGTCACTTCACCGCCTATCATGTTGACGTCCGGCGAGGCAAACGTGCGGTCCAGTTCGTGGAAGAAGCTTTTAGTGTGCGCTAGGCTGTGGCTTCCGCCGCGGAAAACAATGTTCTTCAGCAGCGTGTCGTCGTCCAAGAAAGTTAGGATGCTGCTTGGCCGCGAGTGCTTTTGCGCAATCAACGCGGCCATGTTGCGCACTCCCCCGAATCCCTTGCGCCCTCCTTCTTCGTACACGAATTCCTTGGGGTCGATTCCCGAAGCCGCGAGTTTTTCTTCGAGTGAGTTCACGAGCCGGCGCTGGTCGGTCCTGTCATAGTAATGCAGTTCCAGTCTTCCGCCCGCTTTTTTTTCCACCGCGTCTATGCTCGCTTGGTTTTTTCCCGCTTCCGCGGCGTCGGAGTCGTCCACCACCACTATTTTGATGCGCTTGCCGTAACTGAATTTCTCCGTGTTTTCGAGAATGCTTTTGAGGAGGGCCGCCAGTCTTTGCGGGCGGTTGCGCGTCGGAATCACGACTACGTGGTCGGATTCGGGAAAAAGAAGGGCCGGCTTTTTGGCGGGAGTTGGCGCAAGTGGTTTTTCTTCGGCCGCCGGTTTTTCAACAGGCTTTTCTTCAGCGGGTCGTGGAATTCGCGGGCGGGGCCTTTCGATAGGCAGCCTCAGGCCGCCTGGCTTGCCAAGCGAAGGCTTGGGCGCGAAAACAGCCGGCCGGCGCTCGACTGGCTGTTCTTCCCGCGGGGCTTCGGCCGCGCCTCCGAGGCGCAGTCTCCCGCGCGGCCTCAAGCGCAGCCGTTCAGCCATTCAAACCATCTTACGCCGGAGCTATCTTGAGTTTCGTGCGCAGGGCGCGCTTGAGCTCGTCGTGCGAGTCCTGCGCGTGGTCGAGCATGAAGTTCACGAAAGCCGTTCTTTCCTCGGGCAACGCGTTGTTCAACAGCTTTGCCAGGTAATGGAAGGCGAATGCGTCGCGTTGTTCCTGCGGCAACAGCGTTTCCTTGTTGTCGCGCAATTGGTGGAGGTTGACTATTGAAACGATTTTGTGGCGGTCGTGTAGCTCTCCTTTGAAGTGGTGCTGGTCCAGGTATTGCTCGGGGTCTTCGCCGACGCTGAGGTTGACCGCGGCCTTCATGTTCGCAACGAATTGCTCGTGCGTCTCGGCGCCGCCTGCTTTGTTGAAGAACAGTTCAATGGAGTGTTGTCTTACGGAGGGATGGATTGTGTGCATGAAACGCAGCGAGCCGTCCAACAGCTCTGCAAGCCGTTGTTCCTGCTGGCTTGCATTGACTTTTCCGAGCGCTGGAAGCGTCGAGGTATCGGCTTGCTGGAGGTGGTGGTTGCGCGCCAAGTCCCACAGGAAGTCGCGTAAAGTGATTTCACGGCCTTCCGCAGCAGGAGGCCTTTCTTCGGCGGGTGGTTCCGGCTTTTCCTCAACCGGCTTGCGGCTAGGCGGCTTTGCCGGCGGCCGCGGAACGCCTTCAGGCGCTTCCGGCGCTCCGTATGGCCCGCCTCCGGCAACTCCGTAAGGCCTTGCTCCGTAAGGCATTCCGTAGGGCCCGCCTGCCTCGGGCGGCCTCGGCCAAGCCGGAAAGCCTTTGCGTGAATAACTCGCGATGAGTGGGACAAACGCGGCTGGAAGCGCGGCGAACTGCGCTGGCGTAAGCACACCTCCGTGCGAGAGGGTTGCCGTTATTCCTTCCAAGTGGTTCGCGGCGTGGTTCAAGTAGGTTGCAACCGCTTCAGGACCGGCTTTGTTCAACGCGTAGCCGAGCGCGACGTCTACTGGAACGCCTTGCATGTGAAGCGACTGCACGAGCAGCCCCATGTTTGCGGGCGACTGCAGCGCCGCGTGCGAGGCCAGCTGGCCTGCGCTTGCGTCAATGCGCGCAACCAGCTCGGGGTCGACCCTGCCGACTATTCCTTGGAGTTTTACCTCCATTCCGGTGAGCACCGGTGCCTTGGCTCCAGTTGCGGAAACCTCTAGGCCGCGCACTGCGTCTGCGGCGTTGTGGAAGTCCTGCGCGGCAGCAGACAGCTGGTCGAGGTTGTGTTGCAGTGAAATCTGGTGGGTGTGCGCGCTTACGCCGAACTTTCCTTCCAGCCACGACGCTGCTCCTATTGCGAGGAAGCCTCCGATCATCTTGCTCATGCTTCCGCTGAACTGCGCGCCGGACTGCATTTTAGTGACCCACAGGTTGTGGTAGATCTCTTTTTCTTCAGGAGTCAATTCAGTGTCTAGGATTCTCCAGAATTCGGTTCGCCGGCGTGGCGTCATTGCCTTTATCGTCTTGTAGTGAGAAGCTCCTGCGACGGGGCCGCCCATACGCGGAACAACGCGGTTGCGGGCCCAGTCGTGCAGCGCAACTATTCCAAGCGCGCTGACTGCCTCCGAGTAAGCTCGTTCGCCGACTGTTCTTTCGGACGCGGGGACAGTAGGGTCTTGTTGGCTGCGCAGCGTGTACTTACGCCTTACGGCGAGGGAGTCGGCCGCGGCCGGGCCGTGCGTCTGCCAGATGTGGAACACGTCGTGGCTTCCGAAAACTCGGTCAAGCGTCTGCCTGGTTTGCTTGCTTAGTACGACGTCGCGGGGAGTCAGGTTGCCTACAAGCGCGCGGTCGACCATGTCGCGCGTCCTGCGTGCCGGCAGCATGGAAACGGTTGACTCGTCTATGCGGCGCAGGCCGTTTGCGGCGACCATTGCAGCAGGAAGAGTGACTCCTCCCGAGAGCGCTCCCGCGAGCGCGACGCCAGCCACTTGGGTTCCGATGTTCAGAACAGCTGTTTTCACGTCGCGCGGGGCCAGCGGGGAACTGCCCGTCATTTTCTTGTAGATTCCTTTTTCCGTTTCATACCATGCCAAGCGCTTCTACCTCCGTAGTAAATTCATTCTTTCGAAATCGCGATTTTCCTGCGCAGCAGCTGTGCCGCTGCCTTGTTTTGGTCAGTTGCTTCCTGCAGCAAGTAATTGTGCAACGCCGCGCGTTCCTCGGGCACGGCGTGCGAGAAGTATTTTACGAGCAGTTGGAAGGCGTGCGCGTTCTTCTGCTTTTCCGTCAGTTCGCGTCCGCTTTCGTCCTTTAGCTTGTGGACGTTGAGAATCGAAATCGTTTTGTGGTCGTCGTGCAGCGTTCCGTCGAACCGGTGGTCTTCCAAGTACTGCTCGGGGTCTTCGCCGGTGCTTGACTCAATCATTTGACCGAGTTTTTTCATGAACGCGCCGTGGTCGTCTGCGTGCGTCGCGGCGTTGAACACGTTCTCGAGATTGTGGGGCCTGAGCGCCGGAAACATTTCGCTCACGAACATCTGCGATCTCATCAGCAGTTCCGTCAGCCTTTTTTCCTGCAGGCTGGCGTTGACCCTCCCTAGGGCGGGCACTGTCGAAGAGTCTTTTTGTTGAACGTGGTGCGACAGCGCGTGCTTCCAAATCAAGTCGCGCAGCGAAACCTGCTTGCCGACTTCTTCAGGGGGCGCGGTGGGCGCAACGGCTTCTTCCGCCTCGCTTGCGCCGTACGGCGCCGCGCCTTCGGACGGGCGTGGTTTTCTAGGCGGCTTCGGCGCTTCCTCGCCTGCCTCTGGCGCAACCGGGGGCGTGAAGTGCTCTGGCTCGGCGGGCAGGTGTCTGACGTGTTCAAGCAGTATCCGTCCGTCGTCACGCGCTTCGAGGGCCCTCATCAACGCGTCTGCCACGTGCGGCGCCTTCAGTTTGACTATCGCTTCCGTTGTCGCAGGCACTTTAATGCGGGGGTCTTTGCCCCATGTCTTGCTGCGCATTGGAACGAAGCGCGTGTGGTTGAGAATGGTTTCGACTACGGCGGGGTCTTGAGTGACTCGCCCCAATAAATTCTTGTCGGCAACGAGGTGTTGGGCCAGCGTTTTCGCTTGGTGTTCTTGGAAATAACCCGCGTTTTTGAACACGTGGTGCAGCCAGTGCTCGACGGCGGTGGAAGGGGCGTCAACCATGTCCGACAGGTCGCCCTTTATTTGTTCCAGCCGCTTTTGCCTGCGGCCCCAAAGCGTACTGCCTTCGGTCAACGCGTGCACGGCGACGTCTGCTTCGACTGCCTCGGTCCGAAAATTCTCGGGCCTTCTTACGAGCATTTTCAGCGGCATTGGCTTGCTACCCCTCTCTTGATAATTTAGTTCTTTTCGCGGCTTTAAATCCCTTCGCAAAAGGGGGCTGAAAACGTTTTTTTTCGCGAGCCGCTTCCTTTAGCGTTTACCCCACTAAACCATAAGAGTTTTAAAAACCGTGGGGTTAACTTTTGCATGGTGTACTTTTCCGTCAAGAGAGTCAAGGGCAAGCCTTACCTGTATGCCGTCAAGTCGCTTAGGCTGCCTGACGGCCGGATAGCGAAACTCGCGCAGCGCGTAAGCAGCAGGACAGAAACGCCGGCGTTGCGCAGTGTTTTTGAAGAACAGGAAAAAAAGGCGTTGGCTCGCTTTGCTTCAGCCAATTACTCCAAGGACGTGGTTTTCGGCGACGCCGTCATGGCCGGCTTGGAAGCGAGGCGCGTCGACTACAAGCGGATAATCAAGGGCTTGTCAGACAACCAGAAGCGCGACTTGTTCGACCGTTTTACCGTGAACTTCACTTACGAGTCGAACGCAATTGAAGGAAACTCGCTTACGCTCAAAGATGTCGCCATAGTCATTCACGAAAACACGGTGCCGACTGGCAAGAGCCTGCGAGAAATTTACGAAACCCGTAACTCGAGGAAGGTAGTGGACTTGATTCTGTCCCGCAAGTTCCGCGTTCGGGAGCGGGACATGCTGCGAATGCATTTGATGCTTGTTGAAGAAATGGAGGTTCCCTCAGGCTACAAGACGGTTCCGAACTACGTTTACGGCAGGGAAGTTGCGACAACGCCGCCTGAGGAAGTGCCCGAAGCCGTGCGCAAATTGTTTGCGTGGAGGAAACAAAACGAGGGAACGCTGCATCCTCTTCAGCTGGCGGCCCGTTTTCACGGAAAATTCGAGCGCATCCATCCTTTCGAAGACGGCAACGGTCGGGTCGGCCGTTTTATGTTGATCACCGAGCTTGTAAACCGCGGCTATCCGCCTCTGATAGTGCGGAAGACTCAGCGTTTGTCTTACTTCAATGCCTTAGCCGACTTCGACGAAGGCAGGCCGAGGACGCTCGACCGCTTTTTCGTCGAACGCTATAAGGAAACTTTTTCGAAGTTCTTCGAGGTGTACGTGAAGTACGTCAAGTGACGCGCGGCCTGAAAACGTTTTTTAAGCGGCGCTTGGTTCTGTTTGGCGAGAGTGCTTTCCATTGATTGAACTGGCCGCGCTGCCGCTGCTTCAAGTCACTGCCGACTTGTGGTTCGTGGTGCGAATACTCGTGTTTTCTTACCTTCTTTTCCACTTGTACTTGATGTTTCGCGACAACCAAATCATTTTCGGCATGGCCGTCATAGTCGCGGCTTACTTCATTTTCGTGCACGCCGTTTCCGTGACGCTGTTGATGCTGTTTTTCTTTCTCTTCGTGGTGTTCGGCAACCAGCTGCAGATGCTCGTCGTGTTCGGGCTCGAGCCGCTGCTGGGCGCGATGGGAATCGGTTCGCACAAGCACCAGTACGAGGCGATGGAGGGCCAGCGCATTACGGAAAAAATCAGGGCCGGCGAAGCGCTGAGCGACTCGGAAATGGCTTTCATGGAACAGTGGTCGGCCAAGGAACAGCACCTGCAGCAACTAACTGGCGCGAGCGAGCAGCAGATGATGCGCCGCAGAGTGATGTAATTGTTTTTCTTGGAGGAACTGCAGTGGGTTTGGTGGATAATCGTCTTCCTCATGGCCTACTATTACTACAACTGGGCGCAAGAGCACCTTGCCTTTTCGCCGATTCTCACGCTCGTCGTCGCCGCCATCCTCATTTACTACTTGGTCATCGTCTATCCGTGGGCGGGGCTGCTGGGATGGATTACTTCCATACTGTTGTTTTCGGGAATCATGTTCATGGGCGCCGTGTTCGCGCCTTTCCTGTTCAGGTTCAGGCCAAAGTGAAAAAAGGTGTTTGTTGAATGAAGAAAGAAGAGAAAATCGGGTTTTACGACTTGTATCACTTCGCGAGCCTCCACCGCGTCAAGTGGTTCAACGCAAAGTGGCGGCTGGCCATGATCTTGCTCGCGGCAGTGATTTCTTTCTTCGCGTGGCAGCACTTGCTTGCCGAGTACCCGCAGCAGAACGGCGGCGTGGTCGCAAACCTCCAGCCTGGAATGTCTCTCGGCGAAAGGGTGTTCTCGTGGTTTGCCGGCGGCCTCATGCTGGGCGCGCTGTTGTTCGCGGTTCTTCTCGAGGGAGAATTTTTTTTGAGCACGCGTCGCGCGGCGAAAGAGTTGGAGGCGGAGTTCAAGAAAGTGTTTCCGTCTGGCAGGCTCGCAAAGCCGTTGAAGCGGCGCGCGAGCCACAAGGTTTAAGTGCTTGTTTCTGAAAAATTGTTTTCATGAACGCAGGCGCGTTGGCGTTGCCGTTGTTGTACGTCGACTTCTGGGAAGCCTTCGGCCTCGTCGTGCTCATACTCGTTTTCTTCACGCTGTACAACCTGCTGACGAACAACTTCATCCGCCACCCGTTGCTTGCGCTGCTGGTTACGGCGTTGATAGTGTTTTTGCTCGTCATTCCCTTCGACTGGTTCAAGTACTTGCTGTTCGTCGTGCTCGTGTTGTACGGAGTGTTTACTGTAATGAAGCCCGGAGAGTGGTTTAGGTGAGCGAAGGCTTTATCGGTTTGAACACGTTCCTGGCGGCTGCCGTCGCCATCGCCTTGCTGGCCGAGTTCGGGGACCTGACTCTCGCCGCCGTCGCCCTCTGCGGCCTCTTCGTCTTGACCTTGCGGGCGGACGAGCTTCTTGCAAAGGTCTGGGAAAACATAATGGGAATAACCAATTTCCTGACGTTGAAGTGGTGAGGCAAGCGCTTTGGATTTTACTTTCCTCTTCATAATCGTCTTAATGGTTATAGCGGTGCAGAGCGGCTTGTGGTGGGTCGCTGCAGGCCTTTTGGTGGTACTGCTTTTGATTGCCAAGAGCAAGCTGTTGATTCTCGCCGCCGTCGTGGGGGGAGTAATGGTCGCCTTGGTCTACTTCGGCGGCAGCGGCGTTCCACCGTGGGTTTACTTAATAGGCTTGTTCGTCGTACTGGTGTTGTTGATCAAAGGAGATTCGGGAAAGCCGGGGCCGGAAGGCTATCCGGGATACGGGTGAAGTGCTTGAACGCGTTCGTCATACTGATTTTACTCGTCCTCGGCCTGTTCTTTCTGTATGCGGGGCAAGTGTTTTTCTCGTTCCTGGTCTTCGCCGCGCTCGTCGTC
>JBFMEM010000016.1:0-12804 GCA_040753335.1 Microcaldota archaeon | reverse complement strand
AATGCCTCTGAGGGCGGCATGGCCACGCTCAACGCCAGCACTGACGGCGCGTGAACTTCTCTCACTTCAGTTGGCCGGGTTAAGGCAAGCGCGCGCAGGTCAACGCCGCTGTGGCCCACTTCGTTGCCGACGCTTTCTTTCAAGAGTTTTCTGAACTCAGCTGGGTCGGTCGGCGCGGCTGGAGTGACTGCAACGCAGTTTCCGTGGAACTCTTCTTGGCCTACTTTCTCCAGCGCGCTGGGCGGCGCGAAGTGGAAGGCAAACGCCCTGCGGAACTGGTTTCCGGCCTTTATTGCCTCAACGTGCTCCCTGGTCAGCTCAGCCAATTCAAATCCTCTCCGCCAGCGCAGGCAGTTCCTTCAGCGAGCCCAGCCTGTGCTGCGCGTGCACTAAAGCGTTTCTTGAATGAATTATTAAAGCAAACTGTACTCCCGCCGCATGCGCTGCTTTTGCGTCGATTTCGGTGTCGCCTACGTAAAGCGCTTCATCCGGCCTTGCGTGGAAATGCTGCAGCGCGTGCACAAGGGGTTCGGGCGAGGGCTTTATGTGCTTGACGTCCTCGACCGACACTGCGTAGTCAATCAAGTTATTTATCTTGAAGTAGGAAGTCACGCGTCCGACGTACTCGCGCCTTCCGTTAGTGATTATCACCGTCTTGATTCCTTTCGCGCGCAGTTCCTCAAGCGCTTCCTTGGCTCCCGACATCAGGCGCGCCATTACCGGAAAGTAGAAGCCAAAGTATTTTTCGCGGAAGTAATCCGACATTTCGTCAATCTTTTCTTTTGAGGGGATTCCGTGGCCAGTCCAAATCAGTTTAATCCAGTTTTCTTCCTCATTGCCCACGCCCCGCAGCACTTCCTTTTCAGTCGGCGGCCTGAGCTTGAAGTTGGAGAAGGTGTTCTGGAACGCTCGCACGAGCGCCGCGTCAGTGTCGACGAGAGTTCCGTCAATGTCGAACAAAACGACTTTAATCAATTTCAATCACTTTTCCATTAGCCGCCGGTGGATTTCCGCGGCGATTATTTCGGAAACGCGGGGGTGCAGGAATTTCTTTTGCTCGGGCGCCCCCATTCTCGAAACGCGGGCGTGGTAAAAGGAATCAAGTTTTTCCGCCAGCATTGCTTTTTCTCTTGTTCTCAGCTTGCCGGCGGCCGCCTCCAGCCCCGCCCGCAGTTCTTCCCGTGAGAGGGGATGGCGGGGCAGGGGGTGAAAGCGAGCGGGCAATTCGACGACGAAAACGTTTTTCCTCATTTTAATTACTTGAATCTCCCTGTCGCTTTTCCTAAGGGCCCTGCGGGAAACGCGGAATTCTTGGGGTTCCCTCTGCTCTGCTTCGGCCATGTACGCGGCGGGAGAAGCGTGGAAATTAAAGACCGGCCGCCTTTCTTTGCCGGCAAGGTATTGCGTGAGGCCGTACGTGCCGTGGTGTTCCTTGGCGAGGTGCAGCAGCCGTTGTTCCAAGGGTGTTCTTCGGTCGCGTAGTATGCCGTGGCTGCTTATGTCGTAAGGCAGTTTCCGCAACCGCACGTCATGGCCGTATCGTTCACGCAGTATTTCCGCCACTTTCCTCGCGTGAAAGCCGGCCACTACTTCCGTCGGGTGTTCGTTCCAAACTATCGTTGCGCGCGCCATGCCTATTCATAGGTTGAAACGGATTTAAAAACAGAGAAAAAGTGCAGCGCCTATTGTTTAGAAAGCATTTTTCTTACGAAGCCGTGGTTGGCGTCGACTTCGATCAAGTCTCCCGTCTTGATTACTTGCGTGGCTATCTTCGTGCCTACCACGCAGGGAACGCCGAACTCGCGCGAGATTATCGCCGCATGGCACGTGACTCCCCCCTCGTTGGTAACCACTGCAACGGCTTTCTTCATTGCCGGCACGAAGTCGGGGGAAGTCATTGACGTCACGAGCACTTCTCCTTTTCTCAAGGCCGCCGCTTCTTCTGGGTGCAGGGTCACCCGCGCAATTCCCTTCACGCGGCCCGCACTCGCAGAAAAACCAGATATTTCAATTATTTCGTCGACTACTTGTTTTGCGGGAAAGAGTTTTTCTTCCTCGCGCGCGGCTTCTTCGCCGGTAAACAGTTCATGGGAAGGCGCGCCGTCCTTCCACCTGATGAAGCAGTGCTTTACTCGGTGTTCCAAAACGCTTTTTTCAGGCGGGCTTTCCGCTTCCGAGGGAAGGCAACACTTCATTTGCTTCAGCGAATAGTTCTTTTCCTCGCCGAGTTCGGCCAGAAGCGCGTCGAGCGTGTGCAGTGCTTGCATTACAACTTCTTTACGGTAGTCCTGCAGCCACGAAAACTTGTTTACCGTCTGCGCCGCGAAGAACTCTTCTTCGTTCAACTCAAGTTCTTCTATCGTCTTGCTTCTTTTTTCTACAAGCTGCCGGAACTGCTCTTCCGCTTCCGTCGGGTACTCGTTAAGCTTGCCGTATTTCTGCTTCAACTGTCGGAATTCGTCGGCAAAATAGTTTTCGTCGAGGACTTGCGTGTTCAAATAATTGTTTTGCAGCCAGAAGTACTTCCGTGCGTGCTCCCGCATTTTTTCAGGCTCTCCGTCGGTTTCAATTAGTTCGCGCTGCTGCCTGAGCGAAAAAGACTCTGCGGTGGGCGCGGATACTAGGGCGAAGGCTTTCTTGTCCGCCCTTCGTTTTTCGAGCGCTTTTTTCAGCAGGTGCTCGGAGTGAATCGCGATTGGTTCGACGAGCATGCCGACCGTCCACCAGTCTTCGTATACCTCCAGGAATTCGTTGAAGTCTTCTGCCGCGTTCGCGCCCTTCGCTTTGTATGCGAGCATTCGCGTAGTCAACTGGTCGAAGTCGGCGTCCATTTTGTCCGAGTTTCGCGCGTACCAGCCGTAGAATAATGCGCTTTTGGCTTCCAACTCGCTTAAGACGTTGCACCAGGACACTACCTGGCCTTTGAAAATCATTACGGCAGTCGGCCACGATACGCCGCAGTATTCGCGCGAGGGCGCGAACGTTTGTTTCATGCAAACGAACAAAGGCAGTATTGCGCCTTGTCTCTCCCACTTGAACCAGCCGGGCATGTCATTCACTGTATTTTCGTTACTTTACCGTGCCGCGTGTTGACTTCCAGCAACTCGCCGGTTTTGAAGGTGCGCGTGGCGTGCTTGGTTCCCACTACGCACGGCAAGTTGAATTCCCTGGCCACTATTGCCGCGTGGCAGGTCAAGCCGCCTTCGTTGGTAACAATTGCGGCCGCTTTTTTCATTAAAGGTACGAACTCGGGGCGCGTCATACTCGTTACGAGTACTTCGCCTTCTTCGAACGGGTCCTGCGCGGGGTCGTTTACTATGCGGCAGCGCGCTCGCACTACCGGCGAGCCGCCCAGTGAGGCGGTCATGCCTTCGAGTTGAAGGGTTTCGTGCTTTGATTTCTTCATTAACGCGGCGTAAAGCAGTTCCGCGTCGTCTCCGAAGAACGCCGTCGCGCGTCCGCCCGACGCGACGAGTGCCGAGAAGGCGTGGCGCTCTTGGAGTTCCTTGCGGCTCACTTTTTTGTTGCCGCGCAAGACTTCCGGAACTTCGTTTGGCGTAAGGCAAGCCACGTCCTCCCACGCCCAACCGAGGCGTTTGCTGATTTCTTTCATTAGTTGGACAGCGCCGTACATCAGGGTCATCGAGGCTTGCTTTCGGTCGTCCTGCCACTCGGCGAGCAGGCGGCTTAACTCGAGCGATTTCAAGACGAATTCGGACAGCCGTAGTTTTGAAAGGGTTTCTTCGCGTTTTGCGCGGGTTTGTTTAGGCAGGTTTTCAAGCCGCTTTAGTTCTCCGCGAATTTCGTCGACCGGCTTTGCGGTTTCTTCCTCGATGAGCGCGATGACGTCCCTTGTTTCATATTCGGGAGTGTTTCGGTAAGTGCTTTTCTTGTAAAAGAATGCGTCGGCGTGAGCGCCTGCTTTCGCCGCAAACTCGGCGTGCTTGCCGAGGCTTTTTTTCTTCGCCGCTTCCAAAAGCACGGGGTCTTCGGCTACTTCGATGCAGAGTTGTAGGAGCTTGGCTTGCTCGCGGCTCAGGAACGAAGGAGCCTCGACGGCAGCGAGCGCCGCGAACGCCTCCATTGCTTCTTTTTTGGGCAACCCGGTTTCCTTCATGAACTGCGGGAACAGCTTGCGTTCCGTGTAAAGGTGGAGGCCGTCTAGAACCAGGCTTATTTCCCAGTGCAGTTGAATGGCGTCTGCCAGCCGCTTCCACTTCAAAGCAAGTTCTTCCGAGGTCAACGCGCTTAAGTCAATTGAGCGGTTTTGCCCGACTTCATCGTCCAGCGCGTCCGCCGCCTTGCGCCACTTCGCAAAATTGCTTGTCACTTCAGACGGGTCTTTTGCGAAAGACTCGTAGACGTACTCTCCTTGCTTGCAGCAGTCGTCGTTCGACATCGCCTGCCACATGTAACTGTCTTTGGCAACGAAAACAACAGGGTCGTAGCCGCGTTTCCAAAAGTTGGTCAGCTTCGACCAGCCTGCCGTTGCAGTGGCCACTCCAAAGAATACTGCGGCCGCGTCGGCCAGCCACCAATCGCCGTCCTCGACGCGTTTTGTCCACTGCGTTGTTTCTTCAGCGGTTCCAGTGACTATTTCGGGAAACACTTCAATCAACCTTTCTTACTTTTCCGTTAGTTGCGTCGACTTCGACGAAGTCGCCGTCGGATATGACGTCCGTTGCGACGCCTGTTCCGACCAGGCACGGAATTCCGAGTTCGCGGGAAACAATTGCGGCATGGCACGTGAGGCCGCCTGTGTTGGTTACAATAGCGGCTGCTTTCTTCATCGCCATTACTATGTCGGGGTTGGTGGCCTGCGCGACGAGCACGTCTCCTTTGTTGAACTTAGCCATGTCCGCGGGAGTCAACACTATTTTAGCAATTCCTTTCGCGTAGCCGGGGCTGGCGCAAGTTCCCTTTAGTCCGCGCGCTTGACTCAATTCACGTTGTTCAACTTTAACCAGTTCTGCTTTGGCTTCGGCGCCAAGCAGCACTCGCGTTTCATCGTTTTCCGAAACGACCACGCTGAACTCGCGCCGCGCGTCAAACAATTCCGCGTCCTTTTTCCCTTCAAGGAGCGCCGCTTTCACTTCGGCAGGCAGCATGAACCTGACTTGCTGCAGCGACAACCCCGTTCGCGCGCCTATTTCTTCAAGCAGGCGCCGCGTTTGGAAATAGGATTTGAAGAAAATGTCTTTTCGGTCTGCTTTGAAGAAAATAACTTCCGACGCGACGTCGAACAACGCGCGTTCTTCCGCAGTCAGATTCAGTTTTGAGAGGGCTTGGCTGCGCTTTTGTTCCGCAATGCGTTCCTTTTCCGTTACTGCCTCGAGTTCTTCGACTGGATTTGCCTTGCTTGCGAGCAGTTCGCGCGCTATTGAAATGAAGTGGTGTTTGTTCCACGGCTCGCCTTCGTAAGTGCACGGAAGCCAGCCGTATTTTTTCTCGTGTTCGGCAAACGCGGCGTCCAACTCCGGGTGGGCGGGCAGGCGCGCAAGAATTTCCTCCAAAGGCTTTTCAAACAACGCAGCGTACTCGGGGGTTTGGCTTATTTTCGCCGCTATTTCAAGCAGGCTGCAGTCTTGCTGGCGGCCCTGCGTCCTCTTGCGGGGCTCGGTGAGCACCGCAAAGTATTCGACGGCTTTTTCTGGCGCGCGCTTGCGCAGTATCTGCATCAGCGTTTCAGTCAAGTAGCCCGTGTGGTCCATTGCCGGAGCTATTGCCGCAAAGCCCCGCATGTCTTTCAGCAGCGTGCAGTAATCCAAGTAGTATTCGAGCAGTTCCTGGTTCGAGCGCTTTCGCAAGTCGTCTTCGAAAATCCTTTGCGTGAATTCAAGCAGCCAAGCGCCGCGCGCGTAAGTTTCCTCAACCGCCTTTTCAAAGAAATCGGGTTCGCGGCGCAGGCGTTCGATTATTCGCTTGCTCGAGTTCTCGAACTCGCCTTTGACTTCGTAGTAATTCCACTCTCCTTTTTTGAAGCAAATCATTACAGCCGAGTGCGACACGCCCAACGCGTTTTGCATTGGCGCGGTCATGGCTTCGCTGGTGAGGAATAGGGGAAAGAGGCTGGCGTCGCGCCGGCCGTCCATTTTCGTCCAAATTCTTTGCTCAGACACCTGAAACCACGTGCTCGATTATTTTCTGTTCCGCGCGGCGCAGGTGCTCACGCACTGTACTCTCGTCGCGGCCCAGCCTTCCGGCAAGCTGTTCGGCAGAAAGCCTGCGCGGAAATCCGTAGTAGCCCTGCGCCGCAGCTGCGTGAACCATTTCCCTTTGCCTGCGGCTTAACTTGTTCAGCGGCTCGTGCAAAAACGGCGAAGCCGGTCCTTTCTTTAAGGAAACTATTTTCGCGCTCGCGTTCCGGTTCTTGTTGACGCGGTAAACGATTTGCTGCAACGGCGCTTTGTTCCAGCTTGCAACAGTCCATTCCTCGAAACCATTTTTTGCAACTGTTTCAAGTACGAACGCATCCTTGACTGCTTCGTCCATTACCGCGGTTCCCGGACGGTGCTCGTAATAGACGATGTTTTCCTCTTCGTGAAGCAGCTTCCCGGCCTTGAGTTCCTTGAATTCTTTCACGAACTTTGCGGCGTCCTTGCCCTGGGCGACCAACGCGCGGGTTACCGTCGTGTTTTCGCCGTCGTAGTTGGCGTGCAGGTTGTGGATGGCGAGCACTACGTCGTGCTTGCGGGTCAACGCAAGCGTCGGCGAAGTCTTTCTTTCAACTTTAATGCGCGCAATCCACATGAGACTATTACCTTTTTTCCATCTTCTTTGCCTCGCCGAAGCGGCCGTCAGTAACCAGGAAGCACTCCAGTCCGTCGTCCGTGGCTGCTTGCGCGGCTTCCAACTCGTCTTCATACACCCTTTCGACCCTATAGCCACGCTGAGCTAGGACTGTTTTCAAAGCAGCGTATGTTCCTTTTTTCTTGTCGAAGCCGAACTCGTCAGTGGAGTAAATTTCATCCAGTAACGGAAGTAGTCCCGTTGCTTCAACCAAGTGCTTGAGGAAGTACTCTGGCCCGCGCGAGAACGCGATGTTTGCAAATCCCTGCCTCCGCGTTTTCTCCAACTGCGTCTTCGCGCCGTCAATGGCTTGCGGCGAGAGTTCCCCGACTGCCTTCGCGGCGTACAGTGCCTTGTAGTAGACGGTTCTTGCGGTGCTGCCGCGGGGCGGGTTTGAACAAAAGCCCGCCAACGCCTTCGCGAGGCCCCCCTTCGAGCCAGTTGCTTCCTTCAGTTCGGCCGCCTGCTTTACTGAAACCCCGAGTGCAGCCGCCAAGTCGCTTGCGGCAGCTGAATCAAGCACTGAAAGCGCGTCCGCCAAGTGTTTTCGGTAAAGGGTTTTGCCTTCTGACGGCATCTGGCGTGCCAGCGTGCCGTTCAAGTCGTAGACTATCGCCGGCCTTAGCGCTGGTTTCATGTTATATTAGTGAAAAAACACCTAATTAAGGTTTCCCCCTATGTAGGGGGTAATCAATTTTCGGCCCCTCAAGGGGTTGGCCTGCGGGCTGGAAATAGTAAAAACACTTAACAACTCGTTTCTGCTACTTGTTGCGTGTGGAAAACAATCGCCTTACTCCTCCTTGCCGTGTTTTTTCTAGCAGGCTGCATCCAGCAAACAGAGCAGCCAATTCAAGAACAACCGGCTTCGCCCACGCCGACTGCGTCGCCCTCGCCCCGGTTGACGCCTTCGCCTCTTGCTACGGCAACGCCGGAGCCAACAGTAACGCCCGCGCCCAATCCGCTTGCGTGCCAGCTTAACGAGTCTTGCGAAGAGGGGTATGAATGCGTCTTCAACAAATGTGTTTTCTCGCCTGCGGAACACGCCTATTCGCCGCCAACGGATTTTCTGAACACGCAAACGCTCGATTGCAGTAATGTGGTGAACGCGGAGTTCTGCGAGGAATATAATTCGGCTGCCAAGCACGTCGGGTACGGCGCTTACGAGTTGTCAAGCGGCGACTTCGTCGTCCTGAGCCCGTTTCTCTTCAAGTGGATTCGGAACGGGAACCAAGGAGTAATGAAGATACTTTGGATAAACCCGGAAGGGATTCCATTGTTATTGAATGAATTTTTTTACTCGAATTATTTGACCGAAGAGGCTATGACTGCCTTGGGATATCAGGACATCTACGTGCTTACGGAGGCTAGCCAGGTAGTGAGTGGTGATTTAACCCGCTTTACTTTCACAAACGACCCGACAACCGCAATCAACTACTGTTCGGCGAAAAACGTTGACTGCATTCCGCTAATGACGCCGAAACCAACGGAAGTCGTTTATCGAACAAGAGACTTCGTTGGCATCGCTCCAAACGCCTACGCGGAGTACGGCGAGTATCTCACCAAGTCTTTCCAAAACTGTTACGAACGGGTAAACGGCCTTATTGGGATGGAGCCGCCCCCACGGCCGATTTACCTCAAGTTTTTCGAACCGGTTCAAGGCGCGGGATGCAGCGCGGGGTCGTCCATCTCTTGCGCAAGCGACAGGCAAACAACTGAATACGTCCTCCGCGTTTGGAACGTAAACGGCGTCAATTATACCGAACTCGTTGAACGGGGCTATTGCCTTGGGCACAGCGCACAAGCGCATGAATTACTGCATTCTTTCGTGCACGGAACGGTTTTGGCCGAAAGCGGGGTTCTCAACGAAGGCTTGGCGACTTACGTCCAGCACAAAACCGCGCTCGACGACCGGGAACTTACTTGCCTAGGCCGCGGATTCATCCTTGAAGGAGATTCGGAGAAACAATACGCCGACTTAAACAACTTTACTTACCGCGGCGAATCCTATCAAACCTCTGCTTGCCTCTGGGACTTTATTGAAAAAACGTACGGCCGCAGAAAATTCTTGGAGGTAATCAAAGCAATAGACGGAACCCGTTACAAAACAGGCACTTTCACAATGTTCGCCGACGTCATCAGCCCGGTTTTAGGCGAAGAAGCGCGCGTGCTCATTCAGCAAAAATTCGGTTTAACCGACTTTACGGTGACAAAAAGCATCTAATGGTAGTAATCGACGCCGTGCTTGCAAGTCAGTGGACTAACTGCATCTTGTGCTTAAAGTAGTCTAAGAAACTCATTATTTTTTGCCGCTCTTCAGCGGTGAGCCTTGCCGACTTTCCTTCGTGGAGGACCGCGAGTGTGGGTGTGTCGTGGCCGTAGGGGTCGGTGTACACCCCGAACTCAGCGTTCGGGAGTACGGCCCTTAGCGTCGGCCGTACGGTTCCCTTTTCAATGCGCAAACCGTGGGCACGGGCTGCCATTCCGAATTCTATAGGTGAGATTCTTTCCCTGAGTTCAATGACCAGCACGTGAGGGTCTAGCTTGCCGCCCTCTCCCTCGCGGTAATGCGCCGCAACTTTTTCTCTGAGGGTTCTGTACAATTCCTGCATTTTAGTCGCTTAGTGCGGCCGCCGGGATTTTCAGAGGGGTCGAGGGGCACAATCAGAAGCAACGAGCTTCTGATGTGCAGCAAAACCCTCGGTTTTGCTCGCACGAGCGAGGCTGTGCCGAGCGACGTCCCTCGGTTGAACCCGGACCGTCAGCTGTCATCACTTTCTTTTTAAGAAAGTTTGGAAGGCTTATTCCAAAAACGCGTTGGCGTTTTTGTTGAAATCATACCGCTAGACCACGGCCGCGTTAATAGTATTTTTAGCAGGCAGTGAATAAAAAAGGGAATGGGGTCGCCGAGATTTGAACTCGGATCGTCAGCACCCTTAGCCGCGTCGGAAAATTGTTTTTTTCGGCGCACAAGCTGATAGGCTGCCAGGTTGTCCCACGACCCCTTTTCGTAAATATTGAGGCGGGCGGGGTTTTTAGAACCGGGCGTAGGGCAGTATTTCGTCCATCAAGTCGACTTGGCCGAGGAACATTCTGCGGCAGCAGTACCTGTCGAACCCGAGGTCATTCAATACTTTTGCCGGCGCCTCGCCTTTCGCGGTTCTGGCGGCGTACTCGTCCCATTTTTCGGCGACTGGCTTGCCGCAAGACCAGCATCTTACTGGAATAATCATTTTTGCATCAACCTCAGCGGTATGATTTCGTAAAGCGGGCGCGTGCTTTTGGTCCCTTGAATTTCTTGGGTTCGACGCGGCGCACGTCCTCGACCAGTAAAGTGCGGTCGTAATCGAGCATTTTCTGCTTCAGCGCGTCGTCTCCCGTGTAGGCGACGAGTGCTTTCGCGATTGCGGTTCGCGCGGCCTGCGCTTGGCCGGCCGGGCCTCCTCCGGAAACGGTTACGTTGATGTCGAGGCTGCTCGTGTCGGCGAAGTTGAGTGGCTCCATTATCGTTTGCTTGAGGAAGGGGGAATTGAGTGCCGCGACTGACTCGTTGTTTACGCGGAGTATTCCCTTGCCTTCGCGGACTGTGGCGCGGGCTACTGCGCGTTTGCGCTTGCCGCGCGCGACGATTGTTTTTGCCTTCTTTTTTTCTTTCGTCATTACGGGTTCCACCCTAGTCTTCGACAGAGTTGTTCGAGCGTAATCTGCCTGCACTGCAGCGTCGAGGAGGCTTTGGTTTTGAGGCGCGCGGCCGTCTCGGCTTCAAAGTCCTTGGGGACGCCGACGTGCGCCGTGAGCCTCTTGATTGCGGTTTCGCCGGTCCTGTTTTTGGGAAGCATTCCTTGCACTACGCGCTTGAAGAGGTAGTCGGGCCTGCGCGGCCACTTGGCGCTGTGCTCGGGGTTGGCTTTGTACTGTATTCCCCTGCGCTTGCGGTATTTCTCGATTATTTTGCTTGGCTCTCCCGACAACGCGGTTTTTTCCACGTTCACTACTTCCAGGGTCTCGCCTTTTAGGAGGAGCTTCGCCACTTGCGCGGCGAGTCTTCCCATGAGCGTGTCCGTTGCGTCAACAATCATTGCAATCACTTTGTGAGGAAAACAATTCTTTTTCCGGGGGGGTTTGCTTCAACCAATTGTTTTATTGAAATGGTTTTGCAGCCGGCGGCGGCTAGTTTTGCCGCAGCTGGCTTGGAAAAACGGAAGGCGGCGAGCGTGACTTTGTGGGAAAGCGTTCCCTGGCTCAAGACCTTGCCTGGGACTAGGACGGCGTCTCCTTCCTTCGAGTGCTTTTCAACAGAATACAAGTTGACTTCGGGCCTCTGGCGCGTGGGTTTTGCCAGCAGGAAAGCCGTTTTCTTCCACACCGGCGCCTTGTTCGCCGCCCCGGTTTTCTCGAGGAAGCGGACGAGTGCCTTCAATTGAATGTTTTCAGGTCCTTTCTTCACCATTTTTTTCGCCATCTAGAATAAATGCGGGGGAAGGGAGTCTCAGTCTTTTTTGTGCGCGGCACAAAAAAGGTGTTTGAACCCTCGCAACCGCTAAGGTACAGGCACCTCAAGCCTGCGCATTTGGCCAACAACGTCCTGTCTTCGTCGGAAGGGTTCTGTGCCGCCTTGCGGGGCGGTTGAGGACGCCTTTCTTCAACCGAAACCAAGAACAACTGCCAATTCCGCTTGGGAATTGGTTTTTGACCAAGCTCTGCCACCCCCGCGTCAAACGCCTTGCGCCGACGCGCTTATTTTCTTCAACGCTTCTTCGTCTGAAACGCCTTCGAACGCGATTTCCTTGTCGCGGCTTTTCGCGCCGCGCACCAAGAACGGCCTTGCGCCGACGATTTGCCGCAGGCGCTCGAGGAGTTCTTCGTTCGCCTTTCCTTCCGCAGCCGGCCGCATCAGCCTCGCGACGACCCCGGCATTTTTCAGCGTCACGCCGAATTTTCTGGCTCTTGGCACGACGCGGACTTTCATTCGGTCACGCTTCTTTCGCGAGCGCCGCGCACCTTTCCGTAAGGATTGCGAGCGCGCGCTTGAGCTGCTGGCCTGCCGGCACGTTGTTGTATGTTTCCACGAAGAAAATGAATTCGTCTTCCCGTCCCTTTACTGAAACGGCTTCCGGCGCCGCGTCCTTGCACGCGTTGCACAAGTCGCAGCGTTCGGGGTGAACCAATTCGCCGGATGCGGCGATTATTTTTCTGGGGCACGCTTCAGCGGCGGCCGCCAGTTTTTTCTCCCCTTTCTTTACCTTGATTTCCGGGTAGTAGCAGTAGGAGGCGAGGGCGGACTGGAACTTGGCGTGCTGCCTCGCGGTTCCGCGGACCGCGGTTGCCTCGAGGCGGAGTCGCTGTCTTTCCCCCAGTTTGACCAATGGAATGTTTTTGCAGAACACCTTGATTTTCTCGTCCGTGCTGCGCAGCTCGTGGCTGTAGACCGTGCACGGGCCTTCCTTGTCTAGCGAGAACACGATTTTCGCGTCTTCGCCGGCTTCGTCGTCGAAAGTCAGGGGAACCAGCGCGAGCCTGTTGGCGAGGTATTCGTTGTACGCGCACGAGTTGTTTTCGAAAAAGTCCACTTCGTCTATGGCGAACGCCGGCATGTCGTCAATGACGGCGCGTCGGAGGGCGTTGGCAGCTGCCGGCGTGCATTCCTGCAAATGGACGGTCAGTCTCCCGCTTGTTTCGTGCAATGGAATTATTTTCACTTCAAACCGCCTCTACACCCTGCGCCCCCTTTTTCCGCCCGGCCTCTTAGTCGTGTCGGTGGGAATTGGGGTGACGTCCTCTATTTTTCCGATGCGCAGCCCGCTTCTTGCGAGAGCGCGAATGGCCGCCTGGGCTCCCGTGCCCGGCGTCTTCGTGCCGTGGCCGCCTGGCGCGCGCACGCGGACGTGCACGCCGACGACGCCGCGTTGCTTTGCCTTGTCGGAGGCGCGGAACGCGGCCTGCATTGCCGCGTAAGGGCCGCCTTCCTCGCGGTCGTTCTTGACTATCATTCCGCCGCTTCCTGTCGCGATTGTTTCG
>JBFMEM010000015.1:0-13737 GCA_040753335.1 Microcaldota archaeon | reverse complement strand
CGTAATGAGAACTTTGCCGCTCTCCTGAAGATAATCCAGGATTTGCATGAGCGTAGAGTGCATAACTTGTTTTGGGAGTCTCCGCTTCAGCTCTGAGACCTTGATTATCTCTTTTGCCTCTTGCAGCACTTTCTCTACCATTATCACGGTATTGAGCGTTGGCGAATGCATTATCTGTATCTGTTCTCCTTTCATGAGATATGTTTATGCAATAAAGGTATATAAGTATATCTATTTAGTACAAGATTGTGGTATTCGGAAGATTGCACCCTCACTTATCTTTTCTGTGCATAATGTAATATTTCGATTCTTTTTAGGTCATCTACTGGCTCATAAGTCGTTATTGATTCAACTACCTCTTCTTCATCTTCAAAAACATTTACCCATTTGCCCTTATTTTTATTGAGGATACAATTGGGAAAAAGAAGGTGGTGCTCCCATTGTCTCTTGTTTTTATTGTGTGCTTGAGCTTTTCCTAACATATAATTTATCTCTTTAGATCCCGAAGTTACTGAGGTTGGTTTTTCCAATATCGTTTCCCCATAAAGAAGTTTAACCAATTCTGCCCCTTCACTCAGATACCGTTTTTTTGAATATGTAACAAAGTATTGGTTACCGCTTTCATTTTCAAGGATAAAGGAGTGCACATCTTTTTTCTTATTAAATTTGCATCCGGGCAGCAAAATATGAAAATGCCATTTCTTTCCGTGTTTTTCAAATTCGTTTGCTTTTCTAATTAATTCTGCGATAGTTATCTCTTTCATAAGCAATAACTTGAAAGCAGCTCAGATGCTCCGTAAGTGGACGGGCATGCTGGTCTGAACTCAGATCAAATCGCAATGCAGTTTGGAAGTGTTTAAATCAGATCTGAATGCACCAGGAAATGAGTGCACTCTGACCAGATCAGAATGCAGGGGAAGGGATTCGAACCCTCGCAGGCGCTAGGCCACTGGATTTCCCAAAAACTCATCGCGTCGTTTCCGGGGACGGGTTTTGTCTAAGTCCAGTCCATTTGACCAGGCTCTGGCACCCCTGCGCAATAAAGGTGGGGGCCGCGGAATTATTTTACTTATCTGGAGGCGTCATCCCGTTTCTTTAGGCGGACGAAGTCGATGGTTTGTTCGGCTTCGTTGACGCGGTAAATTATGCGATAGGCGAGGAAGCGTTCGCGCAGGCAGCCGGCCAGCGGGCCCGCGAGGCGCTTGTTTCGCTGCGGCGCATCGATTATTTTCTTTATTATTTTCGTGGCGACGTCTTTCGTCGGCTTGTCCAGCTTGTTGAGGTCTTCGGCGAATTCCTCGGAAAAACGCGGTTCGAAGCTCATAGTTTCACGCCGGTTTTTCTAGAGAAGGCCTTGGCGGAAAGCCACTTTTGTTTGCCGGCGGCAATCTCGGCGTCTATTCGCTGTACGTCTTTCGCATCTTCGACTTCTTCTTGGGCCTCTATCACGCCGTATTTGTCGTTGAGCGCGAGCAGCGCCAACCGCAGCACTTCTGACTTGGTTTTGGCGTAGCCTCGCTTTATGGTTCCGTCGAGAATTGCTTTTGAGACGCCTTCGAAGTCCACGTTTACGTAGACCAAAGTTATCGCCTAACAAAACCATAAGGAAATTGATATAATAAGTTTTCGATAGAAAACCACGAGTGATTTTTTTGCCGGCGGCCGAATTGCCGATTGCCGGAGTGCTTACTTTTGTGGCCTCAGTGTTTTGGCCATTATCTTGGCTTCCTCGCGGAAACCGAGTTTGCCGTAGGCGGCTAGCGCCGCCTTGTTTTTAGTCACGCACTTCAGCTCCAGCTCGCGCGCGCCTTTTTTCTTCGCCCATTTTTCCATCGCTTTCAAAAGCAGCTTGGCGGCGCCCTTCCGGCGGTAGGCAGAAGAAACGAATACCGCGTCCACATACGCGGTGGTGCGGTCGCGGAAGACAGGGGGCTTTTTCTTTACTTCCACCATTGCGTAGGCGACTAGTTTGCTTCCGTCCTCGGCGACGAGAATCAGCGCTTTTTTCGAGCGCATTTGTTTGGCGAAGAACTTCCTCTGGCTTTTCGCGATTTCCCTGGCGCTCTTTAACTTTGGGAAAAAACACGCGTGGTAATCTAGCAGGCTTTGGCTGAGCGCAGTGAGCTGCTTCAAGTCTCGGCCGCGCGCTTTTCTTATTCTCATCCAGCGTCAGCCGTACATGGGACTGATTTCCATTTGCTTGTAGTCCTTGTGGAGCGACTGCATTTTCTCCATGGCCTGCTTCATTTTAGTCTCTATTTCAGCGCCTTCCTTCACCAGGGAGGCGGTGTCCACTTTTACGCCGGTCAGTTCAGCGAGTTTGTCGAGCAGGCGCGCGCTGCCCCGCGGGTCGAGGGCGGCGTTGGTTTGAATCATTATGTTCGCTGCGGGAAACTTTTTGGCCGCGCACTCCGCGATGAGGACGCCGCTTACCCCCTGCGTCGCCCCTTCCTTGACCGGTTCGATGCCCTTGCTTTTGACGAGGTCGGCTATTTTTTTCGTGCTGGATATTCCGTAGATCTTGTCATTGGGCTCGGGCGCCGCGATGCCGGCCAGCGAGTAGATGGCCGCCGCCTTTTTTTCCTGCGCCCACGCGATTATTTTCTCAGACAAGGCGAACACGACGTCTGCGGGAATGACGAACTCCGAGTAAAGAACGATTAGGTTGTGTTTTTCCGAGGCATAAATGCGGGCCGGCGAAACCGGGACGTAGTCGTGAATGGCCGCGATGGGCGGGAACTTGTTGCTTGCTAAATAGCCGACGAGCTTCATTCCCAGTTTTTCGGCGAGATAAGACGCGCTTATTGTCCCGACCATTCCGATGCCCGGAAAGCCCTCGATGATTATCGGCTTGTCCAACTTGATTTTCTCGAGCTCGCGGATTTCAATCAACGTAAATCACCTGTGCATACAACTGCGGGCTTGTTTTTAATTGTCAGCCCAGCAACGGCAGTCCGCGCACGAAGTGGAACACTGCGAGCGCCACGGGAAACAGGAGCGTGAAGTAGAGCACGGCTTTTTTCTTGTTTGTCTCCTGCGTCGCGACGAAGACGCTCGCAATGGCCGCGAAGATGACCAGGTAGGCTTGGCCGCCGAGCACTGCCGCGTCAAGCAGCGCCCGTCGTTGTTCGGGAGTCACGGAACTGATTCCCTCCAAGTCGAATTCAAGGGAGGAGACGATGTTCAGCAACAGCGCGAGAATCAATGGAACAAGGGCGCAACCGCCCGCGAGCAGCGTGTACTTTTGGAGCGAGAGTGCCGCGGCGGTTTGTTTTTGTATCGCCTGGAGTTCGAAGACGTCTTCGGCGACTTCCTTGAACGCCGTGCTCATGTCCGCGCCCGTCTTGTAGCTCTCGGCGAGCAGTGCACACGCCCTGCGCAAGAGCAGGCAATCGTTTTCCGCGGCCATCGACTCCAACGCCTTTGGCACTGCGGAGCCCGCGTCGACTTGGCGCACTGCCCTCGCGAATTCCTCGCTGAGCGCGCCGTAATCGGACTTGGCTATTTCGCGCATTATTTTCTCCATGCTCGTGCGCCGCGGGAAGCTCGCGATTTGGAAAAGCGCGGCGGGAAGGTTTTCTTCCAGTTCGCGGATTCTCTTTGCTTCAAGGTACTCGAAGTAGAAGAAGGCGATTACCGGCGGAAAGGAGATTGTAGCGAAAAACGCCAGCACTTGGTATGCGAGGGGAAGCGGAATCGCGAGAAGCTCTACTGCCCCGGCCGCGAACGCCGCCGCGGCGACGGCCGCGATTGTCTTCACTGGTTTTTTGGCTTTCATGTCTTCACGTCGCAGCAAGCACTTTCGGCGTCTTTGCCTTCAAGTAATACAGTATTGCCGCGTCCGCCGCGGGAAATGCGACGACGAACGCGAGCAGCACGTCGGAGGGCATGAAAGTCGTTTCGAGGAAAGAGCTTCCGACTATGACGTACGCCGCGAACAAGGCGGGGACGATGCAGCTGACGGAAATGAATAGCAGTCCGAAGAAAGCCATTTTAGCGGCGTACTGCTGGCTCTTGATTTTCTGGAACGAAACCAGCTCGTCCGCCAGCTTCTTGAGCCCCTCGGTTTGGAGGCCGTGTTCGTAGGCGAAGACGAGTTGCATGCACGC
The DNA here is from genome assembly GCA_040753335.1 of Microcaldota archaeon. GTDB lineage: Archaea > Micrarchaeota > Micrarchaeia > Norongarragalinales > UBA8480 > UBA8480. The sequence goes on along the minus strand of JBFMEM010000015.1, from coordinate 9,628 downwards.
CCGCCGCACGAGCAGCGAGTCGACGCGGTCGGCGAATTCCTTTAGCGCCTCGGAAGGGCTTTTGCCGCCCAGCTCTATTTCGCCCAGGAGTTTCTTTGCTTCCGAGCTCAATTCGCCGTGGCCCGCCCGCGCCAGGTTACGCAGCGTTTTTTCGAAAGGAGTGCTTGCGCTGAGTTCTATTGAAACCGACCGCAGTGCGATTGCGAGCTCGCGCTCTATTTCTTCTGCGCGCGACTTCTTGCGGCTTTCTGGGTACTTGAGGAAAGCAAGGAGCGAGGCAGCAAACACTGCAAACAACGCGGCGATTGATGAAAGGGGGTCGGAAGAGAAGTAGAACGCAGCCAAGAGCGTGAGCAAGCCGGCCGAGGTGGAGGCAAAGAGCGCCAGCGACGCGTAGTGTCTTGCGTCGGCCGCCAAGTTCGCCTGCATGAGGTCGCGCTCTATTTTCTTGAGCGACTTACGCGAAAGCAGGTTCGACAAGTCAATGATTTCGCCGACTTGCTTCGCGAGTTCCTCAATCATTTCAACACGCTGGACTTGAAGGAGGCGACCGCGGCCGTGAACTGCGGCTGGGCCGGCCGTTGTTTCGCGAGTTTTTCCAAGAACTTTGCGCGTTCGGCGATTTCCTTTTCCAGCACTTCCTTTTCGCGGCGGTAATTGGCTTTTATTCTTTCCAGCGTGGCGCAGTTCGCGAAGTACTTCGTTTTCTCCAGCAAATCCTTGCGCGCGTTGTAAGAAAACAGGACGCCGAGTTCTCCTTCGCGCGTTACTTCGGTTATTTCGGTTACGCGCCGCAGTTCCTTCAAGCCTTCTTTTTCGTGGACTGGAATCCTGCGTTGGACTAGAATCAAGTTTATTGCCGGAAGGTCTTCCTTGCGCGCGCCGAGGGCGCTCAGGCGCGTGAGGGCTTGACTGCTCGAGTCGGCGTGGAAGGTTGCGTACGACCCGCGGGCTTGGCCTGACAACAGCGAGTCGAACAACGCGGTCGTCTCTTCCGCGGAACGTACTTCGCCGATTATGACGCGGTCGGGCCGCATGCGCAGCGTGTCTTTTACTAGGTCTTTCATGGGAATGCCTAGTTCCTCGTTTGCAACAATGCGTACGGCGTGCTTTTGGGGCAGCTTTATTTCCGGCGTTTCCTCCGTTACGACCACGCGGTCGGTCAAGGGAATGAACGAAAACAAGGCGTTTAAAGTAGTTGTTTTTCCGCTTCCCGTATTTCCCGCAATCAGCACAGACAAGTCTGTGAACAACGCCGTCCACAAGAAGGCCGCTGCTTCTGGAGAAAAGGTGTTTACGGAAACCAAGTCCGCTGCAGTGTACGGTTGTTGCTTGAATTTCCTTATGGTGAGCTCGACGCCGTTGAGCGTGATTGGCGAAATGCTGGCGTGCAACCTCGAGCCGTCCGGCAGCGTGGCGTTCAGCCGCGGGTTTTGGAAAGTGATTCTGCGGCCAAGCGGCCGCGCCATCTTGTTTACTGCAGCGACCGCGAATTCCTCGCTCGTGATGAAAAAGTTTGTGCGCAGCCAGCCCGCGTCGCGGTGGAAGACGAAAACCGGCTTGTTCACGCCTATCACGGAAATTTCTTCTAGGCCGTCGTCTTCCAGCAGCTTGTCGAGGCCGCCGTAGCCGCAGGCGTTCATGACGCACGTTTCGACTATTGCTTCAGCGCGCTTTTTGTCCAATAAAAGGCCGTGGTCTTCGCAGAACTGCTTGAGTATTGTCGACAGCCGCTTGCGCACCGCCTCTCTTTTTTCCAACTGTCCTTGCTTTTCGTCCCGCGCCTGCGCCTGGAATTCCTTCGTCAGGGCATTGAATACGCGGAGTTCGCCTGCCTGCAGCGAGTGAGGATAGTGAATGAAGTAGTGGCTGCCTTGAATCGAGCGCGTCACGGCCCCCTTGGCGGCCGTTATGCTGATTTCTTCGTCTTCCTCTGGCGCGGCGTCAAACCGCCAGCCAACCGCGTCTTCCTCGAGGAGGAGGGCCTTGCGCTTGCACGCGGCTATGCATAAGAGCTCTTCTTCTCCCGCGCAGAAGTCGCATTCCGGCGAAGCGTTTCTCGGACAGCCTCCTTCGCGGCATTCGGCGAAGTCCGGCGGGCAGTGGATGCAGTCGAACACCGCCATCGTCCCGGGTTTCCTGGGGCAGGCGGCAAGGCAGTCGCCGCAGCCGTTGCACTTGCGCTTGTCCAGGAACAGCTTCATTGAATCCACTCCAGTGAGTCGCCTTCCTTGACTCCCAGCCGCCTCGCGTCTCCCGCGGGCGCTTCAATCAGATACCGCGCTGATTTTTTTGAAACAATCCACGGTCTCCACGGCCTTACGTCCGGAATGACGTCGACGACTTTCTTGGCCGAGTCCAGAAAAACGGCGTCAAAGGGAGCGCAGAAAAACGAGTGAATCGCGTTCCTTGCAGTGCCTTCTGTCCCGAAGTCGAACAACAGCGGCGCAAAGCGGCTTTTGAACGCTATTCCCCGCATTTTTCGCAGTAGGGTGAAAGCGGTTTCACACTCTGGCCATAGTGTCCTGCCGTTGCGAGTTACTTGAATCGCCAACCCACCGCCCGCCCCCTGAAAACTTATAAAAGCCGTAAGGAGTAAAGCCTATTACTTGCTTGAGTATAAAACGCTTGTTTTCGTGAAAACAAAAATGGTTCCTTACAGTGTTGCAATCATTCCCGACGGAAACCGCCGTTTTTCGGCGAAATCGGGGCTTGCGCTCGAATCGGCTTACTTGGCGGGATTCAAGAAAGTCGAAGAGTCCCTCGACTGGGCGATAGAATCAAGCGTAAAAGCTCTGGCGTACTGGGCGCTTTCCCTCGAGAACTTCCGGAACCGCTCGCAACTTGAGTTAACCGTGTTGTTTAGGCTCATGCAGGCCCAGGCGCGCAAGGCACTCGAATCGCGGCAGTATGAGGAAAAGAATGCGCGCGTCAAGTTCTTTGGTAAAACCACGCTTTTGCCGGAGTCGCTGCGGAAGGACTTCGCCGCGCTTGAGGAAAGAACGGCGGAAAACAACGCGATCGAATTGAACCTCGGAGTCGCCTACGGCGGAAGGGAGGAACTGCTTAACGCCGCCAAGCGCCTGGCGCAGGACGCCAAAAACGGCGTCGTCGACCCCTCGCAGGTGGACGAGCGCAGGTTCGGCGAATACCTCTACTTCCAAACCGCGCCCGACCTCGTGATTAGAACGGGGGGCGTGCAGAGGCTCAGCGGCTTCATGCCTTGGCATACTGGCTACAGCGAACTCTATTTCTCAAAGAAACTGTGGCCAGAATTCCAGCGACCTGACTTCCAAGAGGCGTTGGACTACTTTTCTTCAACCAAAAGAAACTTCGGCAAATAGTTTTTATCTACGTCGAATCAACCTCTTACTGCAATTGGCTGACGAAGCACGCGGGGCACTCGTCCATTTTGCAAACGACAGGCCGGAGTTACTCGGACTGTTGAAGCCGGAATTTCGCGCAAGACTCTCAGAGGAATTGAAAAAACCGACTTGCTTTCCTTTCTAAGGCTTTAACACGAAGTCCATGTCGGCGAAGCGCTCCACCAACTTTCCAAGTCCCAGCGCCGACGCGGCCGCTAATTTTATTTTAAGCAATGAATTTGGCGTGGCATTGATTGCTTCGCGTAGCAAGGAATGAAGCCCCAGCGTTGTTCCGTACCTCGCGCGCCAATTGTTTTCGTAGTCCAACGGAGTTTCTTCGTGCAAGTGGCGGGCAACGCATTCGGCAGCTGTTTTTGCGCAGAGGCTGCCGAAGACAATTCCTCCCCCTGTTGTTGCCTTGACTTGGCCGGCAGCGTCGCCGACGAGCAGCACATTGTCTTTCTGGGTCCGTTTTCGGACGGCGAGAGGAATCACTGCAGTAAACACTCTCATGGCCTTGCTTTTTGCTTCAATTGTTTCTTTGACGCGCGGAAGTTGCGCCAGCCTTTTTTTTCCTTTGTTTATTGAAGCAAAGTCCGAAGTCGCAAACCCGATTCTGGCAGAATTTTCTCCGCATGGCACCATCCAGCCGAAGAAGCCCTTGAAGTCGGGCTCGAGGAAGATATCCACTTTGGCGGAGTCGGAAACGCTTGCTTTCGAATACTCCGCTTCCCAGCCCAAGACGAACTTGTTTGAAGGAATTTCGGGGAAATGTGCGAGCCGCGCTACGGCCGATGCAGCTCCGTCCGCGCCGAGTATTACCTTGCTTGCGTAGTCCAAGCTGGCAACTCGCTTGTTGAACTTGATTTCAGCCCCGGCGTCTACTGCTTGGGCCGCGGCTTGTTCGTCGAAGGCCTGGCGGTTGAGAACCATCGCCTGCGTCCTCGGGCTTCTTACGCTGAAGCAGTTGCTTCCGGCCCAAAAATCGGCTCCGCTGACTTGGTTCAAGATGGTTTTCTTGTAACGGACGCCAGTCAGGTCCAAGCCGCGTTTGGATACTATTGCAGTGCACTTGCCGAACTTTCCGGGCTTGGAGTGTTCCTCAAGAACGAGGGTTTCTACTCCTCCCGTGGCGAGTTCCCTTGCGCAGACGCAGCCGGCAATGCTTGCGCCTACCACGGTTGCTTCGGGTTTCATGCAATCAATAAATAGGATGCTTTGCCTTATTTGCCGTATGGTCGAACCGATTCTCTACGGCGGCGTCACTCAGCTGATAATCGGGCTGGTTCTTTTCGCCGCAGCAGGCTATTTCGCGTCGGTAGCGTTGTTCGGCGAAAAAATAAGCTTGGTTGAAAAAATCGTTTTCACCATCGTGCTCGGTTTTTTTATTCCAACGCTAGTCATTTTCGTGCTCAACTATTTTCTCGGCCTGAAAATTGATTCGCTGGCAATAGCAGTAATTTACGCCGTAATTGCGGCAGTCGCGTTTTGGCGCGGTTCACGGAAACCTTTTCTTAATCGCTAGGATTCCGGAAAGCATTTTCGCCGCGAAGCTGAGACTCATTGTCCCGCCTTTCCGGTAGTGCCACGTCACAGGAATTTCCGCCACTCTGAGGCCGAGCTGTCGCGCTACAAGAAGAAATTCGACGTCCCACTCGAACAAGTCGACCTTGAGGAGGGGCAGCATCTTCAAGTAGGCCGTTCGCCGCACTGCCTTGAAGCCGCACTGCGTGTCGCGCACGCCCAAGCCGAACAACAGCCTCACGAAGAACGCGAACGCGGCGCTTGCGAGCCTGCGCGTGAACGGCAAGCCATAGACGCGCGATTGGGGCGAGCGGCGCGAGCCGACTGCCAAATCGGCGTGCTCGAGCGCTGAAACAAGCTTCGGAATTTCCTCAGGCGACCAAGACGCGTCGGCGTCACAGATGAGGGCATTGCCCTTCGCCACCTTCAACCCCTCGCGCACGGCGCGGCCCTTGCCAAGCGGCGTCTTGAAGTCGAGGAGGCGGATGAAGGGGTACTTTTTTTTCTTTTCGCGCACGATTTCCGGCGTCGAGTCGGGGCCGTTGTTGACCACTATTACCTCGGCGGAAATCTTTTGCCTGCGCAGGAAAGAACACAGCCGCTCGAGGGTTGCGCCTATTCTTTTGGCTTCGTTTTTGGCGGGAATTATTACTGAAAGCATGAGGTGTCACTGGCTGACGTGCAGTTTCTCGAAAGAAGGCAGTTCAAGTCCTTCTTTCTTCAATTCGTTCGAGAATTCGGCGTAGATTTTCTTGAGCGATGTAAGAGTTTTTGCCTCGAAGCGCAGCGACAGCTCGGGCCGCGTGTTGGAGGCGCGGACCAGGCCCCACCCGTCGGCGTATTCGACGCGGCAGCCGTCCAAGTCGATTACGTTCTTGCCTTGCTTCTTCATTTTCGCCGCGAAGGCTTTGATGAACTTGAACTTCTTTTCGTCGGGAAAGTGCGGCCGCAGTTCTTCAGTCGAATAATATTTTGGGATGTCGGAGAGGAGCTGCGAAAAGCTTTTGTCCGATAACGAAAGAATTTCAGCTAGCCGGCAAGCGGCGTAGATGGCGTCGCCGAAGCCCGCGTGCCTGTCGTTGATGTACACGTGGCCGCTCATTTCTCCGGCGAGCACCGCGTTTTCTTCCCGCATTTTGCGTTCAATGCGGTTGTGTCCCGCTTTCCACATCACTGGCTTGCCGCCGTTTGCCAGGATTTCGTCCGAGAGGGCTTTCGTACACTTTACTTCGAAAACCACTTTTGCGCTAGGGTGCGTCCGAAGCACTTGGCGCACGTAAAGGATCAGCAGGCGGTCCCCCCACACTATTTCGCCTTTTTCGTTGACTGCGCCGATGCGGTCGCCGTCTCCATCAAAAGCAATTCCCGCGTCTGCTCCTGATTTTTTTACTTCCTTGATTAGATCGCGGAGGTTTGCGGCAACGCTTGGGTCGGGAGGATGGTTTGGAAAGCTTCCTTCCGGCTCGCAGTACAGCGGGATTACCTCGTGTCCAAGGCTGCGTAGGGCGCGGCAGCCCGCTTCACCCGCCATGCCGTTGCCTCCGTCTACAACGAGTTTAAGCTGTCTTCCTTTTTTCGTGTTCTTCTCCAGGTACGCGACGTATTCTTCGTTAACGCGCCTTGTAGTTGTTTTTCCTTTTCCTAACGCAAAGGCGTTGGCTTCCATTATTTTTCTTATTTCTTGATATTCCTCGCCTCCCGCATCTTCGGTTCCTCGGTCTATCTTGAAACCGTTGTATTCGGGAGGGTTGTGGCTGGCGGTAATCATGACACCTCCGTCGTGCTTTAGGTGACGGATTGCAAAGTAATACTCTGGCGTCGAGACCATGCCGACGTCTGTAACGTTAAAGCCGCTTTCGTTCAAACCGCGTACGAGAGCGTCTCGGAGTGCCGCAGAGCTTTTCCTGCAGTCCCTTCCGACGACTATCTTGCTTGCGCCAAAGCGCTTCAAGTAGGTGGCGACCGCCCTCCCAAAGGCTTCCGCGTCTTTTTCGTCGAAGTCTTTTCCGAACACGCCGCGCACGTCGTACTCGCGGAAGCACAAGGGATTCATGAAAGAGGTTAGGCGTAGCAATATAAAAAAAGGAGGAGTAACCAGTGCATGGCGAAGAAAGTAGGGGGCGTGAGCGAGGAAAGGCTTACCGCCGACTTGAGCGACGTCCTGTCCGAGTGCAGGACAATGATTACGACGGTCGGACTGATTTTCGCCTTCCTTCTTAATGTTGCGTTGCTCGTGCAGTTCAGCGACCGCGTTGCCGACACGCTGTTGTGGATCGCGATTTGGACGAGCCTAGTTTCGCTGCTGATTTTCTCCATGCCAGTTATCTACCACCACCTGCAGTTTCCGTACAGGAGCAAGGAAAAATTCATTCTGCGCAGCCACAACTTCATTCTGTGGGGCATGATTCCGTTCATGGCCACTCTTTTTTCCGGCCTGACTCTCGCGTTCTACCAAAAGCTGGGCGCATGGGCTTTTGCGGTGTCCATAGTCACTTTCATAATTCTGGCGGTGATTTACCACGAGCGCACGCGCACGATAAAACTGCCTTTCGGTGGTTGAATGAAACCAACGAGGATAAGAAAGCGCGACGGCCGTCTCGTGCGCTTCGACGAGCGCAAGATAACCGCCGCGATTCTCAAGGCCATGACGGCGGTGCGAAAGCCGGACCCGAAGTTTGCGCGCGTGCTTGCCGACGAAGTCGTCGCGTTGGTTGCATCGCGCTTCGGCAAAAAAATTGCTGGCGTCGAAGATGTTCAAGACGTTGTTGAAGACGTTCTCGTAAAAAGCGGACGCGCAGACGTTGCCAAGGCATACATTTCCTACCGCATGAAGCGCGCTGAAGTAAGAGAAGCAAAGGAATTTTTCGGCGTGCACGACGACCTCAAGTTCGACGTCAACGCAACCGCGGTAATGAAGAGGCGTTACCTCCAGCGCGACGAGGAGGGCAACGTGCTTGAAACGCCGGCGCAGATGTTCAGGCGCGTTGCAAGAGCGGTCGCGGCTGCCGACGCCAAATACGGCGCTTCCAAGAAGCAAGTGGTCGAAAGCGCTCACGAGTTCTACAACGCAATGGCTTCCCGCGAATTCCTGCCCAACACGCCTTGTTTAGCGAACGCCGGAACCGACATCGCGCAGCTCAGCGCTTGTTTCACACTACCGGTCGAGGATTCGCTCGACGGAATCTTTGATGCAGTAAAGTGGTCTGCTAAGATAGAGCAGAGCGGCGGCGGAGTCGGCTATTCCTTTTCCAAGCTCAGGCCGAAGGGAGACATAGTGCGTTCCACGATGGGAATCGCCTCGGGCCCCGTTTCCTTCATGCGGGTCTTCGACGTGAAGACCGAGGTAATAAAACAGGGCGGGCGGCGGAGGGGGGCTCTGATGGGCATTCTTCGCGTTGACCATCCTGACATAATCGAGTTTGTTACGGCGAAGCAGGATCCGCGTGCGTTCTCTAATTTCAACATCTCGGTGGCCGTCACTGACGAGTTCATGCGCGCTGTTGAGAAAGACGGCGAGTACTGGCTCGTCAATCCTCGGACAAAGCAACGCGCGCACAAGCTTCGCGCGCGAGAGGTTTTTGAACTGATTTGCGCCAATGCCTGGCGCACTGGCGACCCCGGCCTGTTTTTCATCGACGAGGCCAACAGAACCCAGCCGACTCCTACTCTTGGAGAAATCGAGTCAACAAACCCTTGCGGTGAAATTCCGATACAACCGTTTGATTCGTGCACCCTCAGCAGCATAAACGTGTCGAAAGTAGTCGAAAACGGGTGGGTTGACTGGGAGAAGTTGGGGCGGCTCGTGCGACTGGGAGTGCATTTTCTGGACAACGTGCTCAGCGCCAACAAGTATCCTATTCCACAGATAGAACGCATTACCCTCCAAAACCGTAAGATAGGCCTCGGCGTAATGGGGTTTGCGGAGTATCTGATAAAACTCGGCGTGCCCTATGACTCGCCCCGCGCCCTTAAGGAGGCCGAAAAGCTGATGTCGTTCATTTCCCGCGAGGGCCGCAAGGCCTCCGTTGAACTCGGGCTCAAGAGAGGCTCCTTTCCGGCGTTCAAGAAAAGCGTTTACGCCAAGAAATTCCGTGCCCTCCGCAATGCGACTGTCACCGCAATAGCTCCGACTGGGACAATCAGTATAGTCGCGGGCTGTTCGAGCGGTATAGAGCCGTTGTTCGCGGTTTCATTCGTGCGTGACGTGCTCGGGGGGACGCGGCTGCTGGAAGTAAACTCCTTGTTCGAGCAGATCGCGAGGGAAAAAGGCTTTTACTCGCGCGAGCTCATGATGGAAATAGCCAAGCACGGCGGCATTCAGTCCATAAAACAGGTGCCTGCGGGCGTGCGCAGGCTCTTCAGAACCGCGCTTGACATCGCTCCCGAGTGGCACGTGCGCATGCAAGCTGCCTTCCAAAAGCACGTGGACAATGCCACGAGCAAGACCGTTAACCTACCTGGCGATGCCACCGTCGAAGACGTGCGCAGGACTTACTTGCTTGCGTGGAAGCTGAAGTGCAAGGGAATAACGGTTTACCGGTACGGCAGCAAGCCCGAGCAAGTGCTTTACTTGGGCGAGGCCGTGAAGAAGGAAGAGCTGAAGCCAGAGGAAGAGCACGTGCGTGCCGCAAGCGAGTACGCGGGCGGCTGTCCCGCCGGCCCCGCGTGCCCGTCGTACTAGTGCGCTATTTTACAAAGTTTCAGTCCTTCCAACTGTTTACGACTCTGCCGTTGCAACT
>JBFMEM010000014.1:0-14204 GCA_040753335.1 Microcaldota archaeon | reverse complement strand
GATTGTGGCGGCTTCGCAGGGAATTCGCCGGCTTGGCCGGCCCGGCGGTGCGCAACCCCGCCAAAAAGGGCTTGCTCGGCGCTGCCGCCGGCTTTGCGTTCGTCAGCGCAACCGGCGCCCTAACGCAGTTCGTTAACCCCTGGATTTCGTACGCCGTAGTTTTCCTGGCCGCGTTGGCCGTTCCCCTCCCCTTGTGGGCCGCCGCAATTGTTTTCGCCGCAGCCGCGTTCCTCGACTGGCAACAAGCGGCGTCATTATTCGCTTTTGCTTTCATCATAGGCTTTGTTGCTTTCTATTGCGTCAAAGCCTTTTCACTGGTTTCAAGCAAGCTGTTGCGCAAAACCGTTTCCGCCAAGGAACTGCGGGAAGGCATGATTCCGTCAAAGACAATAGTCCTGCGCGACGGAAAGGCAGTTGCCCTAGAGGGGCTCTCGCTGGCGGCCGTCGCGAAAGCGGCGAGAAAACTCGACGCAAGGCAGTTGCGCAATCTTTTGACGCCGCCTGCGGACAGGGTTTTGGCCGACTGCCGCAAGGCCCGCGGCCTGACCGAAGCGGAGATAAAGGAATTAAAGGCGGCGGGAGTAACGAGTCTTGAAGTAAAAGAGTCGCTGGCGTTCGCGCCCGTCCTCGTCGCAGGATGGGCTGCGGCCGCGCTGTGGGGATTGAGTTGGCTGCTTCGGTAAGCAAAGCACAGTTGGGCGTCGAGTTTTTCTTCGTCATCGCGTTCGTGCTGCTCCTGGCAGTAGTGCTTACTACAAGCATGGAAGAACAAGTGACGCAGACGAAGGAACTCAACCGCGCGGCGCTGGCCAAAAGCGTTTGCGACGCGGTTTCCCACGCGGCCAACGCGGTTGCAGTGCAGGGCAACGGCGCTACCGTGCGGCTGCAGCAGTTCGTGCCGCCCCAGACTCTTTGCCTCCAGTACAACGCGACTTCGCAGAAACTGTATTGTACGGTGGCGGGCGTTGGAACGGTTTCCGGACCCGCCTTGTACTCGCTTCCTTCAGTCAACTCCTCTTGCTTTCCGTCTGGCGACCAAGGGTGGATGCTGGTTACCGTCAACAACACCGGCGGCAACGTCAGCATTTCCTGCGCGGGCGTGGGCTGATGCGCGGCCAAGTCAGTTCAGAGTACTTGCTCGTCATAGTGTTCGTCATAGTCATAGTCGCGTTGTTCATGGTGGACGCGGCGCGGGACGCTGAAGTGACGGTCGCAATCGCGGCCACAAGGCTTGCGTGCGGCGAGTATGCCGCTACCGTAAACTCTTCGCTATACTGCACTGCAATAACTTACTCGATAAACGGCTCGAACTTCACTGTTGCCCCCCGCGTCTACGACTACTCCGGAAACCGCGTGACAAGCCCGCCGTCAAGCTTTAACGACAGGGTACTGCAGGAAATCAGGGGAAGCATTGCAAACAACCGCAGCACCTCCTGCACGAATTGCGTCGACTGCTCCATTGGACACTATTACTACTGCGTCAATGCAAGCGCGTGATTGGAATGAACGTCAAAAGGCTGGCAGTGCAAACGGCTTTTTTTCTCGCCCTCGCTTCGGCGGCGGCTTCCCTGTTTGTTTCCGTTTGGGTAGGCGGGGCCGCTTGCGTGGTCTTCATCGCCGCCGGCCTCTTGCTTGCGCGCCGGCTCGAGAAAAACGATGCGAGGAAAGCACTGTTGCTCGCCGCAATGGTCGCCGTTCTCTCGCTAGTGCTTTTGTCAAGCCGCTTCCTAGCCTCCGCCGGCTTTGCCTCAATCGCGGCGGTCTCAGGCGGCCTCGTGATACTCTATTTCTTGTTCAAGCACGTGGCCTTGAAACAGCCCATTGAAGCCAAAGTGGTTTCTGCCGAAGGCGGAAAGGCGGTTGTTGAAGTCGGCGCAAGCGTGCTCCAGTCGCTGCGGCCCGGCTTGTACGAACTCGAGGCAAGGGGTTTGAAGAAAGGAAGCAAGGTCAAGGTCGAAGCGCGGCACCCGCTTTTCGGCAAGTCGCGGCTAAAGCGCGTGAAGTGATTCGAAGTGGAGAACAAGGCCGCGGCGCTGTTCTGCTTCGTTGCCGCGTTGGCCGGCGTGGCGGCGCTGGCCCTTGCGGCAAAGTCCCTCGAACCGGTTCCGAAGCAAATAAGCGAACTCGGGGCCGAAGACATTGGAAGCCGAGTCGTCGTTTCAGGCAGGATTTCGACTGCCTCTTGGCGCAACGGAAACTTGTTTCTCTCGGTATGCGGCGCCAAGTGTATTAAAGTAGTGGTGTTCGCCTCGCTTGCCGAGCAAATGCGCGGCCACTCGCTCAACCCGTCGGCGCTTGAAAAAGGAGCGGTAGTGTCTGTCGAAGGAACAGTCGACGAATACCGCGGCGAACTGGAAATAACTCCTTTTCACTACAATTCTATTGACGTGGTGCAAGCCGCTTGATTGCCGAAGCACTCGGCGGTTTTGCCGCAGGCCTTGCCGCCGGCGCGGCGGGATTACTTCCCTTCCTGCACACGAACACCCTTCTTGAGGCGCTGCAAGGCTTTTTCGCAGACCCTGTTTCGCTGGCGGTTTTCGCAGCAGCCCTCGCCGGCTCGCACGCGGCCTTCGAAGCCGCGCCAGCGGTTTTCTTCGCAGTTCCCTCCGCCAACCAGGGGGTCAGCGTGCTGCCCGCGCACGCGATGGCCCGCGCCGGAAAAGGCGTTGCCGCCCTCAAAACCATTCTTTACTCGGTCGCGGCAGGCTTTGCGCTGGCGCTTTTGCTCGCGCCCACGGCCGCGTTCGCGCTTCCCGCCCTGTACGATTGGATGAAACCCGTTGTTGGCGTCGTCCTTGCAGCAGCCATTGCGGCGTTCGTGCTGTCGGAACGCGGCGTCCAACGCGCCGCGAAGGGAGTGTTACTGCTGGCGTTATCCGGCGCCTTGGGCGTGCTCGCGCTCTTCTTTCCCCTGTCACGCGACCCTTTGTTTGCGCTGTTGACCGGCTTTTTCTGCATTCCAGCGCTACTGCTTTCACGCGGGGAAAACACGGCCGCGCAGAAGGAGGAAAGCGTTTCCGTTGACTTGAAGCTCGTGCTTCTTGGCGCGGCGTTAGGCATGGCTTCGACGCTGCTTCCGGCAATGACGCCCGCGGTAATGGCTGCGGTAGTGTTTTCGTTCATGGAACGGCGGCCCGCCTCGTTCTTGTCGCTTGTCTCGGCAATCGCGGGGTCGAAGCTCGCGTTCGACTTCGCGGCAGCCGGGTTGATAGGCAAGGCGCGGTCCGGCGCGGCGTTTGCGGCAATGGAGGCGCTCGGACGGCCTTCGGCACTCGAAATAATCTTGTTGCTCGCGGCCTGCGGCGCAGCACTTTTCGCCGCAACCGCCTTGCTTGCCGCCTTCTGCAGAAAGTTGCCTAAAGTGCTTGCGGCAATTCCGTCATTCACCAACAAGTTTTTTCTGGCCGTCGTGCTTGCAATGGTTTTCCTCTACTGCGGCTGGAGCGGCTTGTTCGTGGCCGCGGTTGCTGCGTGCATCGGCTTGTTTGCCGCGTTGGTTGGAAGCAGGAGGAGCTATTGCAACGGAAGCCTGTTGGTTCCGGCGCTGCTTTACTTCACTGGCCTTAATTACGCGGTGGCAGCCGCCTTATCGTAGGACTCCACAAAAACCCTATTAAGCGACAGCTGCGTATGAACGCAGTATGCGGGCGCAAGTGGTAATCGAGTTTTTTTTCGCGGTAACCGTGTTCTTCCTCATCATTACGTGGCTCTCGAACTACGCTTCGACTGCCTACGCCGACGAAAGCGGGCTGTACTTGCAGCAGAAAAGCGTCGCAAGCGCTTTCGCGTCGCTCGCCAGCCGCGCGTGCGCAAGCGGCGCCAACATCACTTTCTCGCTTCCCTGCGTAAGCACGGGAAACCAAACGGTTTCCTACCAAGTAATCGGCTTGAACACGCCTAGCGTAACCGTCAGAAGCAGCTTGCTCAACGCCTCGGCCGACGCGGTGTGCCGCGTTGCCGCGTTCGTCGAAGAAGCATGCGGAGCAAACGCGTGCGTGAAAAAAGAAGGGGAGTTGGCGAGAATAGACGCAGGAGCGTGTTGACTTGAGGCGGGGCCAGTTTTTTACAATCGACTTGCTTGCGGCAATGGTGGTGGTCACGCTGGTAGTCGGAGTAGTGCTTTACTTCGACGCTTCGAACAAGGCGAACTACGCGCAATTCTTGGAAACGCAGTCCGGAAAGGCCGACGCACTCGCCGAGTTCCTCGCGGCAAACCAGACGCCGCCCGAACCACCGGACTGCTGGTGCGTCGTCCAACGCAACTTGACCGACGTAGTCTACGACAACTGTTCGGCGGCCACCTGCTTCGACGCGTGCAAGAACGTGGGAAGCGCGGCGAGGCTGAGCCCGGCGTGCGTCAGCGGCGCGTGCGGCTGCAACGCAACTCCCTGCGCCTTGGAGGTAAGGGCGTGTTGAGAAAAGGAATGTTTTTCACTTACGACGCGCTCGCCGCCCTTGTAGTCGTTTCCGCGGCGGCGGCGATGGTGCTCGCGTTCTCTAACTACAACCCAGTCGCGCGCGGCTACGCCGGCTTGGACGCGGTCGGCAGGGACTACTTGACTGAAAAATACCAGGCGGGAATAACGATAACCGAGGCCGACGTGCTCCAGTTGACTGGAAAAAACGTGAGCGAAACCCTTCCGGCGGACGAGCCGCTCGTCGCGCACTCGGTGGCGTTCGACTACCTCGACTTGTGCAACTGCACTGACTGGAATTGTTCGTTCTTCGACGGCGTAAACGAGTCCTGCTTCTTCTCGCAGGACATCAACGAAAGCATTAGGAAGGAAGCGTGGGTGACTCCTTGAACCGCAGGGGCTTTTTCTCATCGGCTTTGAACGCGCTGGTCATAAGCGCGGCAATCGCGGCAGCACTGCTCGCCGTCTCGCACGCCTCGGCGGACGCGGCCGGCGTGCGCGAACTGGAGGCAAAACGCGTTGCGGACCGAGTGTCCGACGGCCGGCTTAACCACGAGCGGGCGGTGCTCGACGGCGTCGTGGACGCCGCCTTCCAGTACTACGGCTGCGCGGCGCTGGTAGTCGGAACGTACTGCGACAACGCCAACTCCACTTATGCGGCTTACTTGTCGAACTACTCTTCTTACCTGAATGACTCGGCAATCGGATTCAACGCAAGCATTCTCGGCATCTACTGCAACTCAACCAACTCGACGGCCGACTTCAACTGGTCTTTCGCGTACGCCCCGAACACCAGCCTTACGGCAAACACTTCCTACGCAAGCAAGACCGTTGTCGACGAGTTGTCGTGGACAATCGAGATACGGAACTACACCCCGCGGGTGGTCAACAACACCCAAGTGTGCAACGAGTCAGTGCTGATGCGCATTGCGGTCAACGACTCGGACGGCTACTTGCTGGACTACTACGTCGACTGCAACCAGACGACCAACCTGACCGTCTTGGACTGTCCCTAGCCGCGCTAAGCCAAAACTAATAAGAAGCGGGCGGCTAACTATTTTTCTCGGTGGCGCGCATGCACCAGAAAATGTTTTTGTGGGCGCTCTTGTTCCTAGTGCTCGCGCTAATAGTGCTCCCCTACACCAGCCTCCTGCAGGCAAGCCTTTCGAGGACGCCTGCGGGAATGACGCGCGAAATGGCGCAGAAATTCGTGGAAGACGACGCGCGAAACGCCTTCGGCGGCGACGCGCTTGTTACCGTAACGGCGGTTACTCAGAGCGGCGGGGAGTGGAAGGCCGAAGCCGAAGTCGAGCTCGACCCCCACACCTCGTGCCCCAAGCTGTTGCGCAGGCACTACTCGCTCATGCCAATAATGTTCGTCGAAGAAAGGCTGGTGACGACGTGCGAGCTGCGGAAGCCAATTGGCCACCGCGTCGAAGCAGTAATAGGCTACGCCGCGGCAGCCAGCCAGCCAAGCGGCTACTACTGCGGATTCAAGGTTTCGGTCGCGCCGCAAGAGGCTGCGGCGTACTGTGGCGCAGTCGACCCGGTTTCCGTGACCGCATTCGCGCAGTCGGTTGAAGGCGCGAAGTGGGTGGTTGCGCTGAAGTACGGCGAAACGACGCGGCTTGCCGCGCTCGACGACTACGCTAACGTGCTTGCAACGCAGTGAAACCTAGTCGGCGCTGGCGTAGTAATACTCTCCTTTTTCCCTCTGCTCTGCGTCCAACTGCGAGCCCTTCTTGTTCGCGCGCGGCCTGCCGGTCTCGGCGTCGCGGCGGAAAGTCAAATCCATTTCACGCAGGAACGAATTCATTGCCTGCCGCAGGCTCGTGGGCGCGCTTGCGCGGCCTTTCCTCGAAGGAATTCCGTCGAACAGCACGACGCGGTCGCTCACGCGGTCCACGAACAGCAGGTCGTGGTCGACGACGAAACACGGGACTTCAGTCTTGTCGGCGATTCTCCTAATCAAGTCAGCTGCGTGCAGGCGTTGCTCGACGTCGAGAAAAGCCGAGGGCTCGTCGAACAGCCTTACCTTCGCGTCGGCACAGAGCACTAGCGCGATTGAAAGGCGCTGGAGTTCTCCCCCGCTCAAGTGCCGCACTTCCTTGTCAAGCAACTCGCCTACTTCAAGTCGCCGGCAGACTTCGGCGTCGAAGAGCTCGCGGTCGAAGCCCTTTTGTTCCGAAACGAGTTGGCGCGCGGTTCCGTCGAACTGCGACGAAGGATACTGCGGCTTGTAGGCTACGGAAAGCCTTTGGGCGAAGCCAGTTCCCTCGTCCGGTTCCTCGACGCCGGCCAGCAGCTTGACGAAAGTGCTTTTGCCTATTGCGTTGGGCCCCAGTATTCCGACGACTTCGGAGTCGGAAAAACCGCCTGCCTCGGCGACGAGTTCGAAGCCGTTGCCGAACGATTTTCTCAAGGCGGAGTAAGAGTACTTTGGTTTCGCGGAGAACTCTCGGGGCGCGCCGCGCTCGAAGCGAATGGCGTGTTCGCGGAAGCGCGTGTTTTCGTCCTTCAAATAACCCGAGAGAAACTCGTTGACCCCTGCCCGGCTGGCTTTGAGGCGGGAGACGACGCCATACGCTCCTTTCGCGCCGTACAGCACTTGCACGTAGTCGCTCAAGTAGTCGAGCAGCGCCAAGTCGTGTTCCACTACGGCGACGGAAGCTGTTTCCGCAAGAGAGCGGATGGTTTTCGCGGCGTTCAGGCGCTGGCGCACGTCCAAGTAGCTTGAGGGCTCGTCGAAGAAGTAGACGTGGGCGTCGCGCGCTATGGCGCAGGCGATTGCAAGCCGCTGGAGTTCTCCCCCGCTCAGCTCGTTCAGCCTGCGGTTCAGAAAGGGGGCGAGCTCCAGCATTTCCGCCAGCTGCCCGAATGCCTTGCGTTCGTCGCATTTCCTCAGCAATTCCGCCGCAGTGGTTCTTGCGGAGGCAAGCTTTTCCAAATACTGGGGCTTGTGCGAAACCCTTGTTTTCTTTTTCTTCAGCGCCTCGAGGTAAGACTGTATCTCGGTGCCCCTGAACTCGTTCTTGAGTTCCTCCCAAGAGGCCTCGCGGCCGAAGCGGCCGAAGTTGGGTTTCAGCGCCCCCGACAGCAGTTGAAGCGCAGTGGTTTTGCCGATGCCGTTGACTCCGATTATTCCGACTACCGCCTTTTCTTTAGGCAAGACGAAGCCGTGAAGGCGGAACGAGTTGGGGCCGTACTGGAACGTCGGCCGGCCGCGCTCGCCTGGCAGGTTTATTACCTTGATGCAGCTTACGGGGCACTTTTTGACGCACAGTCCGCAGCCCGTGCACAAGTCCTCGTCGATTACCGGAAAGCCGTCGCTGCCCACGACGACCACTTCCTCGCGCATTTTCACTCCGGGGCAGATTTTCATGCACTGGTAGCCGCATACTTCGCGCGTGCACTTTTCCCTCCCGATTACCGCAATCCTCACTTCAACCAACCGCACTAGCCACTAGGCTGCTTTGAAAACACTTGACTGGCGCTAGAGCACCAGAATCAACAGGCCTATCACGAACAGAAACAGGCCCAAGAGAAAGATTCCGCCGACTACGGCCGTGAACACGAGGCCCAACAGACTGGCCGCTACGTCTCCCTTGAAGAACGCCAGGTACCACACGAGAAACATTACCACCAAGCCGACGGCTAGCGAGCCGAGTCCTGCCTTGCTTACTCCAGTCATTGAAAAGCACCTTCTTGAATAGGTTTAAAGCGAAGGCCATTAATAAAGTTTTTCGAAAAAAAGGCGGTTTGAATTGAGGGTAGTAAAACTCGACCGAAGGGAAGGCCTGCTCGTTGCGGAACCCGAGTCCATCGAGGACTTGTGGTACTTGACGAAAATACTAGAGGCAGGCGACTTGGTTACCGGCAGGTCCTTCCGCCGCTTCAAGCCAACCGGCGGCATCCAAGCGACGTCCGGCGAAAAAAAGCTGGTCAAGGTGCAGATTCGGCTTGAAAACGCGGAGTTCGCGGAACAAGCCAATAAACTGCGGCTGACTGGTCCCATTGTCGCCGGAACTCCTGAAGAGTACTGCCCACATGGCGAGTTCCACACCCTCGACGTGGAGCCGCACCAGCGCGTTGAAGTCGCAAAGCACCTGAACGCGTTCCACGAAGCCGTCCTCGAGGAAGCCAAGCAGCGCAGCGTGCAGGCGCGCGCCTTGGTCGCGGTGATGGACGAGGAAAAGGCGTTGTTCGCCGAACTGCAGGCACGGGGAATAAAGTTCGGCCCCCGCCTTCACTGCCACGCGAACAAGCGCGACCCCCAGCAGTTCGAGGAAAAGCGCAAGCAGTTTTTCGCGGAGGCGACGGAAGTGCTTAAGCAAAAGATTCCCGCCGAAGGCGGGCTGCAAGCCATCGTCGCAGGGCCGGGCTTTACGAAAGACGAGTTCAAGAAATTTCTTTCAACCAAAGAGCCGAAGCTGGCCAAAAGCGTTTCCTGGGAACACGCGAACAGCGCCGAGGAAACCGGCGTCTACGAACTCCTCAAAAAAGGAGTGCTTGAACGGATTCTGGGCGAGCAAAAGCTGCAAGAAGAGTACGCGGCGCTGGAAAAACTCAAGGCGAGCCTTGGCCGCGAAGACGGCCTAAGCGCTTACGGATTGGACGACGTGCGGTCTGCAGTCGAGTCTGGCGCGGCAGCGCAACTCCTTGTCCTGGACGAGCTCGTGCGGAAAAACAAGGAGGCACTGCGGCTCTTGGAGCGCGCGAGGCAGTACGGCACGCGGGTAACGATATTCAACTCCGACGACGACGCCGGAGCCGAGTTCAAGGCGTTCAAGATAGCCGCGCTGCTGCGCTATAGGGTCGCGCGTTGAAAAAAATGAAAGGGGCAAACGCCCCTTCTGTTTTTAATGGTGTTTCGCCAGCGAGTAAATCGCCTTCAGGGCAACAATCGCGGCAGCCGGGGCAACCATTACTCCGAAGAGCTGGAGAATAGTTCCCACTTGGTACACGAGGGGCATGAACACCTGCGCCAAGCTCGTGACGCTAAGCAAGAACGCAACTGCAGCTATGAGGAAGGAATTGACTTCCTTTTCGCTTATGTTCACCAGTCCAACAACGAGTCCGATTATGCCGAGCAGCCACGGCATCCAAGACTGGGACCAGAAACCTCCTATTATTGCAATGACCAAGCCGAGCAAGAAAAGCCAGGCTCCTATCATTGGCATATTGCTTTTCGCAGCCATTTTCTAAACTCACCTCAAACAGGTTTTGATGGGTGGAAAACCAACTCCTTCCCTGAATTTAAACCCTTTCCCGGCCAGCCGGCCTTCGTTGCCTGTCGATGAAGTCAAGCATTGGCTGGGTCCACTGGCTCCGGTACTGGCAAGGGTTCTTTACCGGAACCGGGAACGCCGACTCGACGCCGGGCGAGGGGTTTGCGCCCTCGGCCAGCGAAAACAACTCCGAGTTGAAGAAAACAGCTGCCTCGGACTGCTGGTGCTCCAAGTTGGACAAAACAAGCTGTTCGGCGAGCTCGGTCCTGCCAAGCCGCTCGAGCAACGCCAGCAAGTAAGGCGAATCCCGCGGCCAAACAACCGCGCCGTGGTACTCTGCGTCGGCCAAGAAAATCCTTTGGCCCCAGTTCCGGCAAAGCACGCCGAAGAGCCTTTCGCCGCGCCGCACGAAAAGCCTTTCCTCCGCAACGGAAAGCGCTTTCTCGACTTCCGCGTCCGAAAACAAGCTCGGCAGCAACGCCATTGAAACAAGCCCCGCGCTCGACTCGTCCCCGGCCCTGGCGCCGCCGCAAACGTCGTGCGCAACGAAGCCGTTGGGAAGAACAAAAAACTGCTTGTAATTCGCTTCCACGCCCTCGACTATTTCCCCCACTTGCGGCAAGTCGTCTTCCGAAACGAAGTCAAGCAATTCCCTCAGGAACGCAAGCCACAATGCGTTGCACTCGGCCAAGTAGTGGTCCGGCGCGTTCAGCGACGCCGACAGTTTTTGCGCGTTTCCCCCGAATTCCGCGAACGCCCTTGAAACGCAGTCGTCGGAAACCCTGGCCGGGAACGTGACGCGCTCGGCGCCGACTTGAAGCGAGCGCATTGAATCCATCCACCCAAAGCCAGCCGGACACCTCAGCAACCCCTTTTCGTCCATGAAAACTCCCGCGCTTCCCTTCGCGAATGAAGAAATCGTCGCGCGTGCGTGCTTCCGAAGCGATTCGAGCACCTCGCGGTCCCTCCCCCGCCGCAGCAGCTTGAGGGCAGCCAAGTAAGCCAAGAGCGTGGCGTCAAGCGAATTGTAGGCGAGGGCCTCGCCAGCGCGTTCCGGCAACTTGTTCGGCACCAAACCGTTTTTCTCCAGCTCAAGCGCGGCGAGAACCATGGCGCGCAGCGCGCGCTTGCGGCACGAGTGGTAGACGCCGAAATCAATGTTTATTCCCTCGAGGGCGTCGCGGAACCACGCGTTGCGGAACCAGTACGCGCCGGCGTCCGGAAACTCTTTGCCGCCCGCGTTCCAACCAAACTTGTCAAGCAAGCAAAGCAAGCGGCCTTCCAAGGCAACGGCAGCGGCGCGGCCCCACTTGCGCTCTGCTTCGGCCGCCTGGGGAGAGAACGCCTTCGCATAACGGCCGAGTCGAAGAAGCTCGCGGCGCTCGTCCGCGTTCACTACTTCGACCGACGTTCTTTTCTTCCGCCGGTTGTCGACGGAAGCGAACAGCCGGCCGCCCCCGTTCGTCAGGTAGAGCTCGAGCTCGCCGGCGACGAAAAGCTGTCTTTCCTCGCCTGCAAAGCGCAGGCCGCCGTCAAAGCGGCGGCCGCCGTCGCCGAGTTTGTAAAACCACTGCTGCACGGCCTTGGACGCGACGGCGCGCAATACGTTAGGGCTCGACAACACCAGCCTGCAGCCGTCTTTTTCGACTACCAGGCGGCCGGCTTCCTCGAACGAAGAGTGCGCGAACGGCGTTGAAGCGGCGTACATGTGGCGGACGTCCGCCAAGGGCCTGAGCAAGACCGTGCGCCTCTCTTTCGGCGCGGGGTCCAGTGAAAAAGAAACAGTCAACAGCCTCGGAACCGCGGTGAACAAGTAGTACTCGGCGCACAAAACGCTTTTTCCCGCTTCGTAAAAATACTGGGCCTTCCACGGAAAAACCCTGACGCGCAGGGGTTTGAGGAAAATCTTTTCTCCAGCCGGGCCGTACAACGCGAACGGCAGGCTGTCCAGCAGCCTCCAGTTCTCGCCTCCTACTTCCGCCGAAAACCCTTCGTAAGCGTAGTCGCGGTTCGGCGCGGTCAACCCGTTCACTTCAGTTGAAAAAACCGATTGCGAAAACTCGCAAGACGGCCTGCGCAGGAGCACGCGGCAGTTCCTTGCGCAGCCCCAGTCCGGGTTTTCGACCGGCTCCTTGTCCACGAAGATTTCCCGCACGTTCATTTCTTCAACCGCCGTTCAACGAAAACCTGTACTGAAGCGGCTTGTCGCCGTCTATCCTGAGCTTGTTCTCGCGCGCGAGCCACCCCAGGCCGCCGTACAGCTCGGCCGGACTGAGTTTGCAAACGCGTTTTAGCTGCGCGGCCGAAAGCGCGCCTTTTTCCTGCAGCGCGCGCCACACGACGCCCGCGTTTTCTCCGAAGTACTGTTCCGCCGAAGCCACTTCAACCACCTTTTGGACGCGCTTCCTTCAACGCGTCGTGAAAAACTTCCTTCATCAGCCGCTGGTGCCGTGAAACCTCCCGCTGGAGTTCCTCCGGCGTCTTGCGCGGCGCCACCTTGCCGCTTCCGCGCCAAAGCTCGTAGTTGTCGATCGCGTGGCCGTACACCTCGAACACGCGTTCCACGATGTAGTTCCAGTCGAAGTACTTCTGCTGCACGCGCCTCGCGGCCCCCGCGCTTATCCTGCGCCGAAGCTTGTCGTTCGACAACGCAATGTGCAGTATCCTGGCAAGGAGCGAGGGCTTGAGCTCGAACTCGTGTTCCATTGGGACCTTGAAGCCGTTGACTCCATTCTTAATCACTTCCTTCATTCCGCCTGTTCCGCCGACTACCACCACCGGGCCGGTAAAGCCGTGGAGCTCGGCCGCCAAGTCCGCCGCCATTCCCTCGAGAGTAACCAGGCCGAAGGGCTCGTAAAGCGAAGGCAGGGCGAGCACGTCGCACGCGCAGAACAACGACTTCTTCAAGTCCTCTTCAATCCAGCCGTTGTAAATCACGACGTCTTTCGCGATTCCGAGGGAAACTATTTTGCCGTAGTACTTCTGGTACTCTTCCTCGCTCAAGCGCGAGCTCACCACGAGTCCCACTGACGAATCGCGCAACAGCGCGAACGCGTCAAGCAAGTGGTCGATTCCCTTGCGCCACTCCGCGCGGCCGATGAACAAGACGTATTTCTTCTTGTCGGGCAAGAGCTTTTTGAAAACCGTTTTCCCGAACTTGATTCGCTCGGGCGTCACCTTGCGCCAGTCGTCAAGAATGATGCCGTTCGTTATTCCGCCTACGCACGAGCCGACCAGCTCCAGGTCCTCGGGCTCAAGCAGCATGAACTCCTCGTAGCTCTCGTCCTTCCACGCCTGCTCCTGGCTCCACTTCTGCGGCTTGAGGCTGGCGACTTCCGCGGTAATCCTCTGCTTGAGGGAGAGGAGGTTGAAGACCTCGAACTTGGCTTCGCTTATTGAAACGCCTTGCACGAAGTCGGCTTCCTGCAGCGCGGCCGCCTCTATCAAGAGCGCGGGGTTCTCTGACTCGGGTTTTCCGAGGCTGCGGCCCACTTCCCCGGAGTGGAACCTGCAGTTAAGCGGCAGCTTCAGGCGCTCCTTGCACAAAAAGCCCGCGGGAAAAGCCAGCCAGTCCTGCGCGTCGACTACCGCAATTGCTTCCTTCGAGTGCTTCTGCTGCCAGTGCTCGGCGAACGCGGGCGCGTGCTTCCAGAAGGCGTTCAGCTTCTGGTAAAAATCCCAGGACGCCGCCTTCTCGGAGCGGATGCGGAATTTTTCCCACAGCTCCTTGTGGAAGGCGTTGCGCTCTTCCGCCGAAAGCGAGGCTTCCAGGAAATAGCACCTCACATTCCCGCGCACCGCTTCGTACAGCTTCAGCCCCCTGTGGGCCGCCGTAAAGTCCGCGAATTCCTCGCTTGGCTTCAAGTCGCCCAACGGAACAGCGGGGTCGCGCATCGAAAGAACCAACGGCTCCAAATCCGCGCGCTTTTCTTCCACGGCTTTCTTCCAAGCCGGAAGCAACTCAGTAGCATAGCGGTAGAGGCCGCCGACCGGCTTGTGCAACTCAGTCACCAAAAACAACGCTTTCTTCATGCAGTTCCCTCCGCGGCGACTTCAACGCGCCGCCTCAACTCCTCCTTGAAATCCTGGAGAATATTCATGTAATTGATGAAGTTGTCGTAAGGATTCGATTCCTTGTAAGGCGAAAAGTGCTTGTGCACGTCGCCGTCCGCCCAAGACTTCGTGCACAAGTAATACAAGTGGTCGGAAGTCTGCAGCAGGCGGTAGACGTCAAGCAAGTCGCCTTCGCCGCTTGCCTCGGCCGCTTTTTCCACCAGCGGCTTCAGCGCCTCGAGTTCGGCGAAGCACGTGCGCTGCAGCTTGTTTCCAAGCCACGCGCTCGTGTCGCGCTCTATGTCGGCCCAGCTCAACGCAAACGGAACGTCTACTTCGTCCACTGCGGCGTAACGCGACGCCGTCTCGCCGACCGTCAGGAACTCCAAGCCCTTTTTTCTCGCCTCGGCCGGCAAGTGCGCGAGGAACTCGAATATTCCCGTGCCCGGCCAGTGGTGTTCGCCGAAGGTCTCGTAGTCCATGAAAAGGTTTACTGTGTGGCCTTCGG
>JBFMEM010000013.1:0-14209 GCA_040753335.1 Microcaldota archaeon | reverse complement strand
TTACGCATGACGTCGAGGAAGCCCTTTTGCTTGCCGACCGCGTGCTCGTGCTGTCGCAGAGGCCGGGAAGAGTGGTGCGCGCAGTGCGCGGCTTCAGGACAGCGCAAGCGGGTTGCGCGGCAAGGCACTCGCCGTCTTTTCTGCACGCAAAGAAAAAAGTGTGCGGCTTGCTTGACGGCTCGCGAGAGCCGATCGGCTAGTCAGGCGCGTTTTATCTTTCCTTCAATCCATTTTGCTGTCCTGGCGTTAAAGCGCGAGAACAGGCCGTCCGCCCGCGCTTTCCGGAAGACTTGTGCGAGCGCGAAAGCCGTGCGGGTTGGCCCGAATTTCTTGCCTTCGCCGAACTCGGTTGCCTCGGGCAGGTTGCGGGCGTGAATTCCTAATGCAAACAAGTAGTAGGGCAAGTAATCTTCTTTGATCAATCCGCGGAGTTCAGAGTGAACGCGGCTCCTCGGCAGTGCC
This sequence comes from Microcaldota archaeon, assembly GCA_040753335.1. Lineage (GTDB taxonomy): Archaea > Micrarchaeota > Micrarchaeia > Norongarragalinales > UBA8480 > UBA8480. The sequence continues at coordinate 13,747 of JBFMEM010000013.1, read as the reverse complement.
CTCGCGACTTGCGCGAGGTGAACTTCCGCCTGTTCCAACGCTTTTTTGCTCGCTTCTCTGAACTTTCGCCCTCCTTCGCTTGCGGGAAAGCGCAGCGAAGCATTAGTCCAGTATGCGTGCGACTTGAACAAAGCCCTCGCTATATCGCTGAGGGCGTGCCTTGTTTTCGCGTCTTTTCTTGCGCTGCGCAGCAGGGAGTGCGCCGCCAAGTGCTCGGAGTGCAGATTGCCTTTGAAAATGTGGTCGACCAGCGCCTCCTGCCACGGCTCGGGCAAGGCGAGTTTCTGGAACGCCGCGTCAACCGCGGCAATGCTTTCCCTTTTGATGAGCTTTGCCTCCGCTAGCCTTGAAGCTGGAAACGCGAAAGAAAGCTGTTCAGGCAATTAAACCAGCCTGCTTAGAAAAGGAAGGCCGCTGCTTTTATGCCTGCGCGTCAACCAACCCTTGCGATAGGCGCTTGAGCGCCTCCAGCTTTTCCTTTTCTCCAAGCTTCGCTTCCTCGACTGCTTCTTCAAGAAAACGAGCGCTTTCGCCCATGCGTTCAGGTTCTGCGGGTCTCGGGGTTCCGTCCTTTCCACCGTGCGCAAAAGAGTATCGCGCGGGGTCTCTCCAGCTAACTTCGCTTCCGTAAACCAGTTCACTCGTCAAAGCAAGCGCTCTCACCGCCTTCGGTCCAATGCCTGGGCACAGAAGAAGCTGTTCGTAGTTGTCGGGACAGAGTTCCCGCGCATTTGCAAGCGCCTTGTACTGCCTAGTGTCAACCAAGTGCTCGCGCTGCATTACCAGCACTTTCGCAGGGGCCTCGCATTCGGCGAGTGTGCGTTGGCCGCTTTCCCGCAACAGCATTCCGTCGTTAACCAAGTCAACGCTTGCCTTACGCGTTTCACTGCTTTCGCTTGCAACCAGGTTAAGCACGCGTCCGTCTTTGTTTTCGTCCGCGCATACTGCCGCGTGGGGTTCGTTGACAAAGCTCTGCAGTCCGTCGGAAAGCCAGTGGTAACGACGCGCCTTTCCGCCGATTATTGCGCCAAGCCAGTCGAGCCCAGCGTTTTCAGGCGCGTTAAGCCCCTGTTGCACGACTGCCCAATCCCCTTCGACAGAGAAGAACAGGCAGTGGTGATAGAGCTGAAAGCCGTCCTGCACTGCCGCGGAGTCGACCTTGGCTGCCAAGCGGCTTGCGCGAACGAGTTGGTCTGCTTCTAGTCCGGCAACTTCTGCTTTTTCGACTATTTCCGAAGGTGCTTTGCGCGACGTTTTTCCCTTGCCGCCTGCAACGGCGATCCCGTGTTCTTCAAGCGACAAGCCTTCCTTCAACGCGCCGCAAACAGTGGTAGTAACGCCGCTTGAATGGTGATCGAAAGCTAACACGCAGCCGAGGCTCTGGAAGAAAAAAGGGTTTGAAATCCTGCGCAGGAACTCTTGTTCTCCGTGTTCGTAAACAATTGCCGCCGTTATTGCCGCGCCCAAGCGTTTCATTCGCGCGAAGAGCCACGGCGGGCATTTGCCGGCGTGCAAGGGCAGGTCGGCGAAACCGGTTTTCATGAAGCGGCTTGTGCCGCCAGCCAAATAAAAAGCACGAACCCAGTGGCTTGCCGGTGGGTTGAAAAAGTAACCGTTATTTTTTGCGTGCGAGGGCGCGGTGGAAGAGGTCTTCGGCGTAGGCGAGGGCTTCGTTCAATTTTTTTTCTTCGAAGGAACCGTATTTATACCCTGCTTGATGGAGGGTCGAGGCGCAGGCCAGATATTTGTCGTAATCGGCGCGAGAAATTACGGACTTGCGTATTAGGTTGTCGCGTGCGAGGAACTGGAGGGCGAGTCTGCCGACGAATTCTTTTTCGCGGCCGGGGTAAGCGATTTTGGTAATTCCTTCTTGGAAGAGCATTGCCTCTAAACTGGTTTCGATTGCACGAAAAATTTCTTCCGCTGCTACGAACAAGCGGCCTTCGCCGAGGTTTTCTTTCGCGGAAGACAAGTACTCTTCCGCTTTGTCCAGTGACCACCTAACTAAATCTTCGCGGCTTTCTGCCATACAATTCAACTCCCTCGGCTTGGACGTTGACTATGAACGCGTCTCTGTTCTTCAAGGCCTCCAAGTACTCGTCTTCGGTTAATACAAGAGGGTAACAGGTGACGCCGTATTCCTCCGTTACTTTCGAGTTAATGAACGAAACTACTTCATTGAACAAACACTCTTTGCCACCTGAAACTACGAAAACAAGGTCGATGTCGCTGGGTGACGCGACTAAATCGCTTCTGACCCTTCTTTTGGCTACGCTGCCGGCTAGCAGCACCGCCTTCAATTCCTTCGACTTGGCTGCAAACGCCGCTATCTTATTTGCGGCTTCGAGAAACACGTCGTTCAGGTCCGCGAACAGCTTCCTCAAGTCCTTGACGAGGAAGTGTTTTTCGTTCAAAGAATACAGTTTGCTGCGGCCCACGCGCTCCAACCGCACTAAACCCGTTTCAACCAAGTCCGGCATCTGGCGGTTTATTTCAGAAAGGGAAACCCCCGCTTCGCGAGCCAAAGCGCTTTCCAATTTATGGCCGCCGGCGTTAATCAAGGCGTTCAAAATACTTATTTTCGTGCCAGTTCCAAGAATGCCCTCAAGATACAAAAACAATCACTTCGGAAAACAAAAGATATCTTCGGAAAACCGAAATAAAAGCTTTTTCCCTGTGGCTTGCCGGTGGCTTGGATAAAACATGCCTTTTTTTAAACTCGGCGTTTAGAGTTTATAACTGGTGATCTGCGTGAATGAAGAAATAAGGCGGGTTCGAGAGCATCTTACTAGAGTGTTGAAAGAAGGTAAACAAGGCGAAATTCCCCTGTGGCAATGGGGGCCTAAAGAGTCGATTGTTTCCCCGGAGTTTTCGCTTAGGGGAAATAAACTGGTTGTTGCCCACTCAGTTCAATTTGAGCCAGCGGAACAACATTTCGGACACGAAAAATACGCCGGCCTTTCGGCAGAGGAGCGCCGGAGAAGAGGGATAATGTGGCCACAGATTGATGGTCGCAAAGTTGAGCGCCATTTTCAAAGGGAACTTGCAGGCGTTGTTGGTAAAGGGAAATTAAAGGCCGTCGAATTTACGCATGGAGGCGAATCAAGCCCGTGGGTTACTGTTGTTCACGAAATAACTTTAACAAGGCCACAGATTAGGGCACTTAACGCTTCTTTGAGGGATGTGAAAAAAAGCGAGGCGCTTCGGAGATCGGCGGAAGCCAAAAGAGATGCTCTCTTACGGAAAATTGCTGGCGGAGAGTTCCGTGCTGGCCGACAGCTTATGCCCTCAGGGGCAAGTTATACCTATAGCTAGAGCTCTCGTTTGCGGTAAAGGGAGTCTATTTTTACGGCGGCCTTGCGCGCGTACTCTCCCGACGTGCGCACCAGCGCGTCCATTGCCGCTTTCGGGTCTTCGCCGAATCCGACGTCTTTTAGTGGTTCTTTTTCTCCAACGAACTCGTGCAGGACGCGTATTTTGTGGTGGTGTTCTTTTGGGAGTAGGGCTTTGACTCGTTCTGCTTCGGGTTCGCCCACGGCCAGAATCAGGTTGCATGACGCCAACTCGCTTTGTCTTTTCGGTGTTTCCGGCGTTACTATCTTCGAGCTGCCGTACAATCCCGGAAAGGAGTAGCCCCCCCTTATCAGCGCTTCTCTGAAGAGCTTGGTTGCCAGCGGTTCTGCAATGCGCGCGCCTTCCAGTCCACTTTCAACGTCGGGGCCGAGCAGTCTTCGGTTTATTTTTCTGGGCGGCGCCGCGGCGACTATTTTCTGGGGGTTGCCGACGCCAAAGGACATTACTTCTACTTTTTTTCCCATCCGGCGTCCAAGGTGTTCTCGCAGTACGTGTTCGAAAGTCCGGCTGCGGGCTATGTTTGCCATGCAAACTATTGCGACGCGCTTGCCTTCTGTCTTTGTCATGCCATCCCTTACTACTTCCTTAGCCCACTTTTTTAACTGTTCCTTCGAACGCGTTTACTTCAACCAATTCCCCGTCTTTCAGCACGGAAGTAGCAACTTTTGTGCCGACCACACAGGGAATTCCCAGTTCTCTTGAAACTATTGCGGCGTGGCTCAGCATTCCTCCCTCGTCGGTCACTATTGCGCCGGCTTTCTTGCAAGCGACGACCATGTCGGGGTGCGTCATTTGCGTAACGAGGACTTGGCCGCGTTCCATTTTGCTTATTTTCTCGCCGTGTTCGGCTGGGTTCGTGTAGGACAGTAGTATTACTTTTCCTACTGCGCGTCCCTTGGAGGCGACTACTCCGACGAGTTCCTTCACCTGAGAAGCTGGTTTTATTGTTTCGTCCAAGAATTCCTGTGCCTTAGCGCCTTCTATCGTGTCTATTTCGTTTCCAACAAGTATTTTCGCCACGCCTTTTTCTCGCTCTTGAAGCTTTTCCGCGCCGAGCTTCTGGCCGGATAGCATGAGCGCCTGGAGTTCGGCGTAAGCGTATTTTCGCAAGTCTGTTTTAGGAATTCCGAAGCGGCGTTTTAGTTCTGCCAGGAACAATTCGTTTACGTACAGCCCCAACAGCCAGGCGAACCTCATTTTCATGCGTTCTTCGGCGAGGGCGCGGAGCACTTCGGCGGCGCGTAGGATTTCCTCGTGCGGAGCCAGTTCGGCAATCAGTTTTGTTCTTTCGGTCTCGTCAGCCTCTTCCTCGCGGAACGCCGGTTTTTCGGCAACGCGCGAATCCGGGGTCGCGTCTTCTTTTTCTATTGTTTGGTTGAACGGTTTGAACAAAGGATGTTCCTCGGAGAAAACGAATTTTGTTGCCGGCGCGGTCAGGACGGAGAGGGCGTGCGCGGCTTCCGCGTTTTTTATTTTGAGAAAAAAAGTCAGTTCGCGTTCTATTGCGGCTACGGCGTAGGGCACGGTGGCCGCGTAGCACGTGAATATCTGTCCTATTTTTGAGCCGTAGAAATCGAATTCCTTCCACAGGGCGTCGTTGCTTAACTGGCGTAAGTCTATTTTCGCAATTGTTTGCGCTTGGGCCGTCATTTCTTCCCGCGCGGTCTTGCAAGCGTTTAACGCGCGCGTCAAGCCGTCGGGGCTCAGGAAGAAAGCTTTCCCTTCAACACCGACTCGCGTCATTTCTTTTTTGGCTATGTAGAGTTCGGCGTGCGTTCCCCTGCCGAAGATGAACGCGTCTTTCACTCCGAACCCGAATTTCTTTTCGCACCTCGGCCCGTAGTTCAACAACGCGCCTTCCAAGTCGTAGTACTTCGCGTTCTCGTCGACCCAAATGCGCTCGTATTCCGTCATTTGTTTGCAGCCTCGAACCATTTTTTCATCAAAAGCGCGTCTTGCTCGATGTTCGGGCTTTCCGAAATGATTGTTCCGGCGTAGCCGTTCTCGGCAAGCAATTCAATCAGCGGCTTCAGGGGAGGGCTGTTGCTCGAGACTGGAAGGTGGTGTTTTTCGCCTTTTTCCGTGAAGAACACGCCGGTTGCGTGCGAATGAAAGTTTTCGACGGCTTTCCTGCCCAAGTGGTTTTCCACGTAGTCGAAAATGCGTTTGTAATCGTCTTTTCCTTTGATTGCGGGCTTGCCTTCCCTGCAGTGAAGATGCGCCCAGTCAAGCGTAGGCATTACCTTATTTATTCCGAATTCGTGCGAAAGCCTGCAGAGTTCTTCCAACGAACCCCATTCCGTGTACGCTCCCGTTGTTTCTGGTCCAATTATTACCCTGAGTTTTTCTTTCTCGACTTTTTCCAGGATTTTTTCAAACGCCTTTTTCATCAGTGGATAGCTTTCTTCCTTGGTTTTGCCGCCGTAGTAGCCGGAGTGGAAGACGACGCGCTCGCCGCCCATCGCGTGGGTTACTCTGGCAGTGTCAAAAACGCGTTGGGCGCTTGCAGCAGCAGTTTCCTTGTTTTCGGAGATAAGCGACACTGCATAGGGGCCATGGCTGCTGAGCTTTACGTCGAGCTTTTTTGCGAGTTCGCCGCACTGCCGCGCTAGGTCAATGCTCATCTTGACTCCTCTGACAAACTCGCATTCAAGGGCATCGAGCGTTAGGTCGTGGACGCACTGGATTCCGCCGAGGGTAGAGCGGTCTTTGCTGCGAATCGGCACCCCTGCCGAGCCAAAACGTATTCGCCCCATTTTTTCGCCGATTAGTGGAAGGCTGAAACGGTTTTTTATACTTCGGGGGCTACTTCTTTGGAGGCGTTTTTGCATGGCCAACGTTCGTTTCTTTGGGCACGCGTCTTTCGAAATTCAGTTGGGTGGAAAGACTGTTTTGACCGACCCGTGGTTCGAGCGGAATCCGGTCGAAATGAAGCGCTTGGTTCCCCCCGCAGCAAACGCCGACAGCTTCCGTAAAGTCGATTTCATTCTGATTTCGCACGAGCACTTCGACCACTGCTCGCCTTCAGACGTGCAAGTCATTTGCAGCAGGACGCAGGCGCAGGTCATCGGGCCGGAGGATGCGTTGATGAACTTGGCCGTCAACCCGCGGCTGAAAATGCCTGTTTCGCCAGGCGACTCGTTCAACGTGCTTGGCCTCGACATTGAAGTGCTTGTGGCCAAGCACCCGCAGTCGACGAACCCAGTCAGCTTCATCGTCTCGAACGGCAGTAAGAGAATCTACTTCGCGGGCGACACCTACGAGTTTTCGGAAATGACGAGAATAGACTGCGACTTGGCCATTCTACCGATTGGCGGAACTTACACCATGGACGTTCTGGCCGCCGTAAAGGCGCTCAAGCTGATGCGGCCGAAGTTCGTGATTCCAATGCACTACAACACTTTCGCGCGCATAGAAGTCGACGTCCGCGACTTCGAAAAACGCGTGGCAGAAGGAACGCGGTCAAAGCCGGTCGTCCTCGAGCCCGGCGAGGGATTCACGGTCTGAGCAAATGGCCGAGCGCTTTGTTTTGTACGAGCCCCGGGACCGGTTTTTTCGCCAGAGGGTGGGCGACAAGGAAATAAACTGTTTTGTCACGCACTCGCATTTTGTGCACGGCGGCAAGGAGTATTTGATCAAGTTGATTCTGCGGCGTGCCCATCCAGGGGGCGCTCCGCTTGAGGCCGTTCACGCGGTAATGGAGGCAAGGATTCCATTTGAGGAAAGCGATGTGACGCAATTAGCCAGAAAGTACGTCGCGTGGGAAATGGGCGGCAGGCGGCAGTGGCGCGTGCGCAGCCTGTCGCCGGAGTCGGAGGAGTTCGGGCGCGTTGCAAGGGCCTTTGAGAAAGCGCGCGGCAAAGCCTTTAAGTAGCTGCGCAGACAATTATTGAAACTCGCTTTTTGGAGGGTGTTTGAAAGTGATTACTGGCGGAAAAATAACTGCAGTCGAAGCTCGCAGGATGAAGGAAGGAGAAGCCATTTCGGGAATGAACGTCAACATAAACATCGAGGACGTGCGCGCCGAGAAAAACCGCTTGACCGTCCGCTATTCCTATAACATCGACTACGCCGAGAACGTGGCTCAAATCAAGGTCAAAGGAGAGCTTTACTTGGATGAAAAGAATGCCAAGGAACTCGAGGAAAAGTGGAGGAAGACCAAGCAAGTCGAGCCCGCAATGGCGGAAGAGCTGCTGACTGCAATTACTTACGCCGGCACTGCGACGGGAACGCTTCTCGCTTTTTCGGTAAACATTCAAGCTCCAATAAACGTTCCGCGCGCGCGCATTGCGGCGCCGTCGCCGGAGCAAAAGCCCAAGGCCGGCTAGGCATTAAAATTAAGGTAACCTTGTTTTGCTTGATTGATGGGAATGGTTTGTAGCACGTTTACCGTGTCTGCTTCCATGCCTCCGAGCTTGCCTGCAAAGGCTTGAGTGGCTTCTTTTCTTCCCTGCACGACTACTTCGGCAGAGCCCGCGCCCAAGCTGTTAATGGTTCCTTTCAGCGCAAGGGAACGCGCGGCGTTGGCGCAGGCCGCTTTGAAGCGCGGCGAGTCGACGTTTCCTTGAACCATTATCCTGCACTCGACGACTTCGCCCAAAGAAAATCACTTCCTTTTTTGGTATACTAGGCTAGTGTGCGAGCTAGGTTAAAAACTAATTGAAAAACGGGGGAAAGGAGGCGTTTAGCCTCCTTTGAAAAAGAGTTTCTAGCCGAACAGGGCCGACAGTCCTTCGGCTGCAGCGGCTTCCTTTTGTTCTTCGGACGGGCCTTCTTCCTTCTTCTTTTCTTCCTTCTTGGCCTCGCCCGCGCCTGCTGCCGGAGCTGCGGCTGCGAAGACGGCTTTCTTCTTTTCCTCGTCGATGTTCACTCCCTCGAGGGAGGTAACTAGTCCCTTGACTTTCGCGTCGTTGACGCTCACGCCTGCGGCGGAGAGGACTTTCTTGACGTTCTCTTCGCTGACGGGCTGTTTTGCGGCGTTCAACAACATTGCTGCATAAACGTATTCCATTCCAATTCACCTTTCAAACCTTTTTTCAAACGCAAAAAATGAAAACGAATTTATTGTGCTGCCGGGGCTTGCGGCTCCGCGGGCGGCGCTTGCGCTTCCGCCGGCGCTTCCGCCACTTTTTCTTCCTTCTTGACTTTCTTGGCTATCGCCAGCGCTTCCAACTCGGCTTTTACGAGTGCGGGCGAAACGAATTCTGGGGCGAAGTACTGCGTGGCGATCGCGATTGCGGTTGCCTCGCTGTAGGCCGTTCTTATTGCAGTTAAGTAATACTGGTCGTCGACGTCGAGCACGTCTTTGGTGTAGACCAGGCCTTGGTCGTAAACTGCCTTGACTTCCACGCCCACTTCGAAGGGCTGGATTCCCAGCTTCGCCAGCGCCTTTGCCGCCGGGTCGGAGATGGGCTCGCCTTTCTTTGCAACAAGCGAATCTTTTCCTATCACTACCCTCGGGCCCTGGATTCTGGCGTCTATCTTGGCTTGCTTCAGTTCGGTGAGGACGGGGCCTGGCGCGAGGCTCGTTTCCCCTGCGGGAACGACTATGTCGGCCGGCGCGAGTTGTCCTGGCTTGGCGAAGGTCTTGGACTTGTTTTGCTTGAATGCCTTGAATAGCTTGAATGCGTCGAGCTTAGAGAGCACGACTACTTCCGCGCCGGTCATGTACTGGCGCAGGTCTTTGAGTTCCGGCCTTGCCGCGTCCAGCGCCTTGTGCAACAGGGTTTTCCTGGCGATGACTATCTCTGCTTGGCCGCGGACTTTTTTCTTGATTGCGTTGAATTGGCTTGACTTGAGGCCTTCGATGCTGGCGACTGCGACGACGGGGTATTCGGCAAAGGTTTTCTGGAGCTTCGCGACCGTCTCTTGTTTTCGTTGCTTGGTCAGCACGCTAATCACACTTTAATCGGCTTGCCCATCGTGGTCTTGACGTAGACGCTTGCTACGTTTGGCTCCGGCACTTTCTTCAACAGTGCCTCGAGCACGGCCATCACGTTTTCGACGATTTGTTCCTTGGGCATGTTTTCCTTGCCTATTATGCAGTGCAGGCAGGGCAGCATTTTTCCCTTGACTTTCAGGTTTACGCTCGCCCGCGTTTTGGCAACCAGTTCGCCGAGGTTCATTCCCGGCAGGATGGGCTTTGGCAGTTTTCCTTTCGTGCCCAGCACCTGGCCGAGTTGTTTTCCGATTACCGCCATGAGCTGGGGCGCGGCAAGAAGCGAGTATTGCAGCAGTTCGGCTTGTTTTTTCTTGTCCGAAGCGAAGACGGTTATGTCGCCCGAGCCGAACACGGCGTCCGCGAATTTCTTTGCGTCGACCGCCAGCTGTCCCTCTGCGAAGACGGCCACCTTTACCTGCTTGGCCGCGTGCGGCAGGGCGACGTCGAGGTTCACCCTGTTCTCGGGTTTCTTGAAGTCCAGGTCCCTGAAATTGATTGCCAAGTCGACGCTTTGAGTGAACTTTCGCTCGCTTTTGTTGGCTAGCGCCTGCTCGACTGCCTTGTCAACGCCTTTCTTGTCCAACGCCATTTCAAACCAGCTTTACGCTGAGTGTTTGGCTTTCCTTCAAAACGCCTTCTCGTGAAGGCATTCCCTCCTGCTGAAAGCAGTATTGCGGGAAAACCAGTTAACAATAATTCGGGAAAACACTATTAAAATGGTTTTGGTTTCGGGGGACGGCCTTGTTTTATTAACTGCCGCGCGTTGGGTTTTGCGTGGCTAAGAAAGGGTTGAACGTGGGCAGAACTGCCTTGGCGCTGAGCATAACCTTCGCGGCGTTGTACCTCTTGTGGGCGTTGGTCGTGGCCGGAACCATGGGCGGCGCGCTGGGGTACGGAATGGGCCTGCACATGATGGTCGTGCCTTATGCTTACGCTGGCTTCAGCTTCTTCATGCTGTTCTACGGCTTGGTCGCTGCCTTCGTGGCTGGCGCCGTGGTCGGCGGAGTGTTTGCCGCAGTGTGGAACGGCCTGTCGGAGTAATGCGGTTCGCAAACGTATTTAAGGCAAGGCGGCGTTTCACGTGGTAGTTTACAAGGTGATGCTATGAACGGAGGGAAGGCGGCCGCGCTTGTTGCAGTGATGTTGTTGCTGCAGGTTGCGTCGGTCGCCGCCTTGACTGCCGGCGAGGCGAAGCAGGCCTGGCTTGACGCAAAAAGCCAGACTATGCAGGCTACTGCAACGCACCAGGACGCGAAGCTGCAGCGCGCTGCCAACAACACTCCTGAAAACAGGCAGGCCGTCGTCGACACGGGGAAAGCGCTTCAGAACGCGGCTTTGGACGAGGCCGAGGCCTGGCTGAACTGGAAGAAGCTTGAGGCGCAGGAAGACCCTCTCGTTCCTGAAGAGTTGAAGCAGAGGATTTACGCCGACGTTGACGCGAACCTGAATAAAGTAACCGAGTTGAGGGCGGAGGTTGCCGCGGTCACTAACGAAATAGAGCTCGGCGTCGTTTCACTGAAGATGATCGGCAAGTATTTCGAGTTGCTCGCGGACGTGGCGAGGAACGTGGGCCTGATGTGGGCGCACGTTGGAGACGTTCACGCCGACAGGGCCGCGGAATTTGAGGCGAAGCTTAGGAGCACCGCGGAAAGTGTCAACGCAAGCCCGGCGGTGTTCAGCAAGCTCGATTCGGCGGTTACCGAGTTGGAAACGGCTCGCAGGAACATAGCGAGCGCACAAGCGGCTTACGAGCTCGTGCGGATTCCGGGCACTCCTTTCCTCAAGTTCGCCGAGGGAAACGGTTACTTGAGGGCGGCGCAGGCCAACCTCCTTGGCGCGGTTGCCCAATTGAACCAGGCGTACGCAATGGTAACGCTGCGGGCAGGTGCATGAAAATGAACAAAACATTCGCAATTGCCGCGGTCTTGCTGGCCACCCTCTTGGTAGCGGGGTGCACTTCCCAGGCTCAACCAAGCGTTGCGACGCCGACCCCAAGCGGTTTGGCTGCCGCGACCGCCCCCGCCGCCACTCCGGTTCCGACGATGGCAGTCGCCGCAGGGGATTCCGCTGTTTCGCAGGAAGACCTGGACGCCTTGAGGCAGGACATCGAAGGCAGGCAGTACGACGACCTGCAGGGACTTTCATAAACTTTTTTCCGCCTTTTGCGGAAGTGGTTTTTTTGACTGAATTGCTTTACTTGCGAGATTCCTACTTGCGCGAGTTCGACGCAACCGTCGTTGCAGTCGAAGGAAACGCGGTCGAACTAGACCGGACGGCGTTCTACCCCGAGGGAGGCGGCCAGGCGAGCGACGAAGGAACCCTTTCAGTAAACGGAACTGCGCACAAGGTATTGCGCGGGTTAAAGAAGGAAGGCCGGGTTTGGCACGAACTCGACTCCACGCAAGGCGTTTCAGTCGGAGTAAGAGTTCACGGTGTATTGGATTGGGGGCGGCGTTATGCCTTGATGCGCCACCACTCTGCTGCTCACCTGCTTTCCAGCATCATCTGCCTGCGCACCGGCGCGCAGGTTACCGGCAACCAGAAGTATCCCGACCGGGCGCGCGTGGACTTCAACCTGCCGGGCTTCGACAGGCAGAAGGTCGCCGAGTGGGAAAAAGAGGCGAACGAGTGGGTAGAAAAGGGAATTCCGATTGAAATCAAGTCCGTTTCGCCAGAAGAACTGGAGAAGGACGAGCGGCTGTGCAAGCTGAAGAAAGGACTTCCGCCGGGACTGGCTTCAGTCAGGGTGATAGACACGGGTTTTGACGCAATCGCGTGCGCCGGCACTCACGTGAAAAACACGCGCGAAATAGGGAAAATAAAAGTCACTAAGATAGAGAGCAAGGGAAGGGAGCAAAAAAGAATAGAGTTCGTGCTCGAGCCTATTTGAGCACGGAGTCGAAGGCGCCCGAACCGATTTCCTTCAGTACTTGCTTCGGATTCTTCGAGTCTACTGTAACTCCAAGACTCAAACACGTTCCGATGACTTCCTTTGCGCGTGATTTCAGAGAGCGTGCGAGTGAGGAGGCTTCCTTCATGTTCGCGACTTTCACGACTTGCGCCATCGACAAGTTTCCGATCGTCTTCTTGCCTTTGACTCCCGCTTCTTCCTTGACGGGCTCCTTTAGTCCAAGTTCGGCTTTTATCAACGCGCTTGCGGGCGGCGTTCCGACCTCGATTTCGAAGCTCTTGTCATCCTTGTCGACGATTACTTTCACGGGAACGGACATTCCCGCAAATGCCTTCGTCTTTTCGTTCAGCGCCGCAATGATTTGGCCGATGTTCGCCCCCGTGGGCGCAATTGAAGGGCCTAGGGGCGGCGCAGGCGTTGCCTTGCCTCCTTCAATGAGCGCTGAAACAGTGACTTTAGCCATTTTGAGTAAACCTCCAGAAAACGCTTAGGAATACTTTTTGGCTGCAAGCGATTATTAAGGTTTTTGCGGGCTGCCGAGTTGCCTTTTATTAAACGCTTGTGAAACAAGAGTCATGCGACGCGGCCAGCAAGCCGAGACCCTGCTTTTGATTACCGCAGTTGCGGCAATGGCCATTCTCTTCGTTTGGTTCGTCACCCAGCCTGCGGCGCAGGACCAGCCGCAAGCGCGCGCCTCGCCTTCCCCACTGCCCAACGCGTCGGCTGCCGCCTCGCCTTCTCCGCCGCCGCTTGCGGCGCAGCAAGAGATTTCGACGAAAGACGGCACAGTGCAGGCAAGCCATTCCTCTTCCTATTCGGACGGCGTTGTTCGCGACGAGTACACCGTAAGCAACCTGGGCGACGAGCCGGTTGACGTCGGCATTTCCTCCGCAGTTTCGCCAGCGCTTGCGGAAAGCCCGTCGCAAGTGAGCTTCGCCGAGAACAACACCGCCAATTCCACGATGGTTTCAACGCAGCCGCCAACGGTTTACTCCGAGGCGGCCCTGCAACCGCGCTCGAACGCGACAAGGCGTACTACGGTGCGCAACGCCTCGACAACGCCGGCGGAGGCCGGCAGGGGCGTGGCGCACGTCGTTACTGCCCCTCTTTCTGACGAGGAAAAAGCGCAGGTCGCGCCGGTAGTGCAGCAAATGGCTTCGGCCAACGTCTCGCTTGGCTCGCAGGCGGCGGACGTGGTTGAAAAGATTTTGAACGACGACAGCAAGCCGTTCGAAGACCGCGTGCAAAAGGCGCGCGAATACCTTTCGGACGTTGAAGAGGCTTTCCGGAACGGCCGGCCACTTCCGGCCTTTGATTTGCTGGCGCGGCTGCAGGACAGCGTGAGCGTCACGGTTTCCGACTCGTTTCCATACGCTTCTGCCGATGTTCAACTGCTTCCCGTGGTTTTTGGCCAGCCGCTCGTGAGGCTCGAGGGCTTCGGTTCCTCGGCTTCAGTCGAGGAGGAAACGACGTGGAACACGCGGTTCGCCAGGCTTTCATTCGATTTTTCGAACGAGCTGCAGGACGGCCGCCTGCCGTTC
>JBFMEM010000012.1:0-14345 GCA_040753335.1 Microcaldota archaeon | reverse complement strand
CAACGTCTTCCTTCCCGCCTTCAAGGCCAAAAACGACGAGCTAGTCCTCGAGGAATACGACGGCTCGTCAAAGGCGGAAAAGCTCGTCGCGCCTTACTGCGCGCTTCTTCCCTTCACCAACCGCATCCTGCGCGAAGGCCATGCCTTGGCAGAGTTCACGAACGACGAGCTCGAGGAAGCCAAGAAACACGCGTTTTCCGCGGGCTTCAAATGCGAGTACTCGGCGCTCGCCGCGTTCGCGGTCCTGTCGCAGCTCAACGTGAAAGACAGCGAAAAAGTAGTCGTGATTTCAACTGGCTGCGGCGTAACCAACTAAGCGCTTTTCTTGAGCCGCGCCTGCATGGCGTGGTCGTAAATCCACTCGCGCCCCACTTCAGCGGCCACTAGGAAGGAACGGGCTTCCGCCGACTTGAAGTCGGCGAACTCCGAGGCCATGAAGCGCCGGTACTCGGCGAGGCCGCTGAACCTAAGCAACGCCAGCAGGTCGTACTCGCCGTAAGTGCGGTAGAGGAATGAAATGTTTTTGGAATAGCGCTTGGCAAGCGACTCGACGAGAGGCGACTCTTCCTCAGCATCCACTTTGACCGCGAACGCGAAGGAAAACGGCTGGTTGGCGGGAGGAAGGTTGTTCAACTGTTTTTCGCACACGTAGCCGCGGACGACACTGCTCTCGCGCAGCAACTCCATTCTCCGGTGCAGCGAAGGCTTTTTTACGCCAACGTCGGCCGCGAGTTGTTCCAGCGTGCGGTTGGCGTTCCTGTAGAGCGCGTTGAGCGTCAGCCAGTCTCTTTCATCCAAGTCGGCTTTCCTCGCGTTTTCGCCGGCGGTCTTCAGGCCGTCGTCGAACAGGCTCTTGGCCGCGAACAGGGTGTTGGCCCACTTTATTCTGCCGGCAAACTGTTCCACTAGGCGGGGCGTGCTTCCGTGTTCGGTGAACTCGGCGGCGGGAAAGCGCATGAGCGCCAAGTGCGTGACGTTGCCGTAATTCAGTTCGAAAACGCGGTCCACGAACTTGGTTTTCGCCAGGGTGGACGTGAGTTCGCCGCAGTAGGAGGGCCGCCTGGCCTTGAGCATCACCACTGCGGTCATCAGCGGCAGCCGCGAGTAGTTGAGTGCCACGCGCAGCCTTGCCGGCCCCTCCTCCCCCAGGCATGATAGAAACCGGCGGGCGGCAGGCTTGCCTATCTTGAGGCGAGCCGCTATTTCGTTGAGCGTGCGCGAGTGCGCGGGGCCTGAAAAGTTCAGCGCCTCGGCGAACTCCAGCACCTCGTCCAACGCCATTTTTTTCATTGAAAGCCCCTTTCACCCGAATTTTTGGCGCGTTTTCTGCATAAATAGACTTTTTTGTCTCTTAAAAACGTGTCCGTCGCGGCCTCTTTCTAACAAAAGAATAAGTTAAGCGGCGCCAAAGCTTGTTTAAGGGGTTGCCTCAATGACGTGCCCGGCGTGCAAACAGTGGTTTCACGGCAGTTCAAGGAAATGCAAGTGGTGCGGGCACGTCAACCCTCTCTCCTGTTCCGCGGCCTCCGCGCCAACGGCATGAGTTCGTCGCCCTGAAAAGTTTTTTATAACCCGCCACATTATTTGAGACTGCTTTCGTTAGAAGGGGGTTTCAATGCTTCAAATAGAGTTGCTTCTCGAAAACAGGATAGCGCAGTCGCTTGCCGTGCTCGTAGGCGCTTGGATCATCGCGACTTTCCTGCCCAAGCTGCTGTACAAGATTGATGAGAAAAGCAAGCGCATTGACTTGTCGCAGCGCACGCACCTCATTCTGCGCAAAGTCATTTCGTTCCTCGTGTGGCTGGCGGCGCTGGGCCTCGTCTTCTTCCTCTCTGGCTTGCAGGAGCCCGTGCTCGCATTCCTGGCCGGCAAGACGCTTGAAGTGAAAGTCATCGAAGTCATTCTCATCTGGGTCGCGGCGTACGTTTTCGTTAAATACATTTCCGGCGCGTTCAAGAAATTCGACGAGTACGTGGGGGAAATCGATTTTTCCGAGCACGCGCACTCGCTGATTCAGACGGCGTTCACCTACGCCGCCTATCTCGCGGCATTCGTCCTCACGCTCTTCGCCCTCGACTTGACGGGCGCGTTTGCGGCGGTGCTTGCGGGCGCCGGCCTCGCCGGAATCGTGATAGGCTTTGCGGCCAAAGACGTTTTCTCGAACTTGTTCGGCGGGATAATGTTGATAATCGACCAGCCGTTCAAGATACGGGACTTCATTGAAGTCAAGGGCCAGAACATACTCGGAACGGTGCAAAAAATTTCCTTGCGTTCCACGGACTTGCTGGCGCCGGAAAACACGTTGGTATCGGTTCCGAACGCCCTGCTCGCCACGAACGCGATAATAAACTACACCGCAAACAAGGTGAGGCGCATCGACTTCATGGTGGGAGTGGCTTACGGCACGGACTTGGGCAAGGCCATGAAGGTAATACTCGCTGCCGTCAACTCCGACGAAGCGATTACACAGAAGGAAAAAACGTTGATTGGGACGCAGAACTTTGGCGCTTCCAGCATTGACTTGGTAACATACGCGTGGGTGGACACTTCCAAGCCAGGCGGCTTCTTTGGCATAAAAACAAGGCTGATGAACCGCGTTTACCGCGCGCTGGCGAAGGAAAAAATCGAGATTCCCTTCCCGCAAGTCGTGATGCGGAAGGCGGGAAAATGAGGTTGCTGCTGGCCGCGGCGCTTGCCGCGGTCCTGTTCGCGGGATGCGTGCAGCCAGGCGAGCAAAACGCGAGGCTGGCCTGCGAACAACTCTGCAGCCAGGCGAAGGCAGCCGGCACTTCCTTGGCGAACGGCCCGTGCCTCGGCCAGCTTTCCACGCAGGGACTCTCTGACTGGGTTTGCGACGTCGCCCACTCTCCCCGCCAAGACGTGGACAACCTTGTTGAAAACCAGTGCGCCGCCTACCGCTCGGGCGCGGCAACGCATTTTGTCGAAGTGGACGAGCAGTGCACGGCCTTCCGCGCCCAGTGAACGGTTAAAAACCGCGCCGCCCAAACGCTTGCAGTAAAAAAAAACAAGGTGGTTTGTTTTGCCGAAAATAATTGTTTACTCGACTCCGACTTGCCCCTACTGCCACATGGCAAAGGACTACTTGAAGAAAAACAATTTCGAGTACGAGGACGTCGACGTCGCCGCCGACGAGAAACGCGCGCAGGAAATGATTGACAAAAGCGGCCAGATGGGCGTTCCAGTCATCGACATCGACGGAAAAATAATAGTCGGCTTCGACCGCAAGGCAATAGACGCCTCCTTAGGGATAAAAAAGTAGGGCAGTGAACTGCCTTGTACGACGTAATCATAATCGGGGCGGGGCCCGCCGGCATTACGGCAGCGATTTACTGCGCGAGAGCCAAGCTCAGCGCGCTCGTGCTGTCGAAGAACATCGGCGGCCAAGCGGCGTTGAGCGCCGACATACAAAATTATACTGGCTACCAGTTCGTCACCGGCGCAGAACTGGCCGAAAAGTTCCACTCTCACCTAGACGACTTTCCGGCAGTCGAACACCACGAGGCGCCGGAGGCGGCGGCAAAACTCAAGCGAACCGAAAAGGGGTTTGCGTTGGAAACGGATGCCGGCGCTTACGAGGCGCGCGCGGTCATAATTTGTTCGGGCGCCAACCCCAGGCGGCTGGGCGTGCCCGGCGAAAAAGAATTACTGAATAAGGGCCTGTCCTACTGCGCGACGTGCGACGCGCCGTTGTTCAAAAACAAGGACGTGGCGGTCGTTGGGGGCGGCAACTCGGCCATGGACGCCGTCTTGCAGTTGCTGAAGTACGCCGAGAACGTCTTCGTCCTCACGGTTAACCCTGAGCTTGCGGGAGACGCGGTGATGAAGGAAAAAATCCTGGCCGAACCCCGCGCCAAAGTCATTGCAAACGCGAGGACGACCGCCGTGGTGGGAAGCAAGTTCGTTGAAGCAATAAAATACTCTCGGGCAGGCGGGCCGGAGCAAGCGCTTTCCGTCCAAGGCGTTTTCGTCGAAATAGGGTGGATGCCCGCAACCGAGTTCGTGGACTTCGTGGAAAAAAACCAGTTGGGCGAAATCAAGGTGAACCCTGCTTGCGAAACAAGCGTTCCCGGCGTGTTCGCGGCCGGCGACTGCACGGACGTGCCCGAAAAGCAGATTATCGTCGCGGCTGGAATGGGCGCGGTTGCCGCGCTGAGCGCCATAAAATATTTGTCGAGAAGGAAGTGATTTCCAGTGAAGAAACTGTTGTTGATTGCGTTGTTTGCGTTCGCGCTGGCGGGCTGCGTCCAGCAGGCCACGCCTTCGCCTTCTCCCACGCCGCTTCCCACTGCGTTGCAGCAGGCTTCACCTTCTCCTTCGGTGCAGATTGCAAACCCGGCGTCGGTACACTGCGTTCAGTTTGGTGGAACAGTCGACATTCGAACGGACGCTACTGGCGGCGAGTACGGCGTGTGCGTCTTCGCGAACGGCAGCGAGTGCGAGGAATGGGCGTTGTTCCGCGGCGAAGCATGCGCGCCCTCGCCGACGCTTGAACCCAACCCCGAGCCGACGGCAACGCCGCAGCCGACCGTCGAGCCGACCGCGGCGCCCGCCTATTGCCTGGTAAGCGCGATTCCAAGCGAGGGAACCAAGTACGTTTATTCCGAGGTCATCGCAAACTTCTTTGGACTTGCGCCGATGCCGCGTTTTGCAACGGTTTCCTGCGAGTACTCCAACGAAAGCCAGACCGTACCCATTTCGAACACGACGGCGAAGGGATACTGTCCGTTCCACTTGAAAAACAATTCCTTGACAATCGCGTACGCGACCGCGGCCGCGGAAGGCGTTTCGTGCACTGCGGCCGTCACAGTGAGGGCTCCGGCTTTCGTCAACTGCAGCGGCGAGTACGCTCTTTGCCTGACGCGGGAGGAAAGCATTCGGCGCGTGTGCGTGGCTTCGGTCAACGCTACTGAAGAATGCGGTTATTACGAGGGCGAGTCGCTTAAGTGCTACTCGTGCATGTCGTAAGCCTTCGGCTGGGCGGAGAAAACAAAAAAAGATTACTCGCCGCCCGGTATTAAAGCGTTTGGAACGGCGGGCGAGTGCTGAAAAACTTTTAAACACCCCGAGCGAAAGCGTTCGGATGCCGCATGGGAGCATGGCTGGACGGCCTGCCTCCTGGAAGCTGGGAAAGGCCGCCGCTTGAAAAACCGCGTTTTGACGCGTCCTCTTTTTCTCGTGTTTTCTGTTTTTGTTTCGTTCGTTGTTTTTTCGTCTTCCTTTTTTGGTTTGGTTTTCATGGCCTTCCCGCCGGAGGCCGAGGGTGGTTTGAATGAACAACGGAGTGCAGTGGCAGCTCCAGCGCCTGAACACGCCGGAGCTCCACGCAGTGGCGAAGATAGAGTCGAGCCTCGTCAAAGGAGCGCGCAAATACTTTGACGCCGAAGGCTTTACGGAAGTAGTCGTGCCTCACTTGACGAAGGCAACCGGCGCGTGCGAAAACGTTGACACGTTGTTTGCCGTCGATTTTTTCGGCGAGCAAGCGTATCTCACGCAAACAGGCCAGCTTTACCTCGAGTCGCTCGTGCCGGCGCTCGGCAAGGTCTACTGCATCGGGCCGAGCTTTCGCGCCGAGCCTGATGCGGACGCGAGGCACTTGTGCGAATTTCCCTTGCTGGAAATAGAGTTTCCCGGCGACTTGAACCAACTCATGGCGCACATCGAGGGAACGATTACGGGAATGGTCAAAGAAGTACTGGCTGAACGCAAGCCTGAACTGAAGCTCTTGGGCGCGGACGCGGCCAGACTGGAAGCGCTTTCGGCTCCTTTCCGGAAAGTCGGGTACTCGGATGCGGTGAAAATCGTTGGCCTAGAGTTCGGCGCTGACTTGAAGTCGGCGCACGAAGCGTTCTTGGCGCACCACTTCGGCAACAAGCCCTTGTTCATAACCCATTATCCGCGGGCAATAAAGTTTTTCAACATGCGCACGAACTCGGCCGACGCGACGCTGGTGAACAGCACTGACTTGATTCTGCCGTTCGGGGGAGAGGCAGTGGGTTCGGCGGAACGCGAGTGGGACTACACCGTCTTGCATGAAAAGCTATCGAGTTCGCCTATGCTGCGCCAGTTGGAAAAACGCGGGGGCAGCATCAAGGACTTCGAGTGGTACTTGGAGAACATGCGGGAGCACGGAAGCGTTCCCCACGCCGGCTGCGGCATCGGCTTGAACCGGGTCACGCAGTTCGTTCTCGGCAAGCAGGACATCCGGCACTGCACGGCTTTTCCGCTGAACTGCGAAACGCTCTTGTGACCCGAAAACTTTTAACAAGGCGGCCGCGTAACTAATCTTAGGCCAAGGAGGTGGAAGGCGTGGCTGAAGAACCGGTGGGGAAAATAACGCATTTCTTCGACAAAATCGGCGTCGCGGTAGTCGAGCTCAGCGGCGTCCTCAAGGTCGGCGACCGAATTAAAGTCAGCGGCTCGAATGAGTTCGAGCAAACGGTTGCCTCCATGCAAATAGAGAAACAGCAGGTCGAGCGCGCCGGCGCAGGCCAAAGCATTGGCTTGAAAGTCGCGGGAGAGGTGCGCAAGGGCGACCTCGTCTTCAAGGCGTAAAGCAACAGGCAGTTGGGGTGAAAGTCTTGCCAGCGTACAACATCCAGAAAATCAAGTGCAAGTGCGTCGAGTGCGCGCATTACGACTTTGCTTCGTCGTCGTGCCACGGCATGAAAATCGAGTCGCCGCGGCAAGAAGGAGAGTGCAGTTGGTTCAAGGCGAAGTGAAAATGGAGATAGAGCCACGGAAGACGGTCAAGAAAAAAAGTTCCTTCAAGCCGCCGTTGTACGGCCCAAGAGGCGAAGAACTCAGCGGGCCACGCGGCGCCTTGCTCTACGACGCGAGGGGCAGGCCCATCATAAAGCACGTCAAGCCCGTCGCCACTGCCGAAGAACTCGAGGCCGAGCTCAGAGACTACGAAAAACGCAGGCGAGCCGAAGGAATAGAGTTGAGTCCCGAGCAAGTGAAGGCCGTTCAAGCGCTTGTGGAAAAAGACGCGAAAAAAGGGATGCGCGGAGCCATTCTCCGCCCCCACGAGCCGCTGGTGAAAAGGGCGCAGGCGCTTGAAGAGCTTGAAAGAATAACGGAGGCGGCACTACGGGAAGCCGCGCGGCTTGAGCGACAGCGGACGGAAGCCGTGGCGAAAATGAAGCGGGAAGAACGCAAGCTGGTAGTCTGAAGTGTTTTCGTAAATGATCGTTTCCGCCAAGCAATACCGTCACATTTACTCGTTGCTGCACTCGAAAGCAGACTTGAACGCGTTGTCCAAGCGCTTTCGCTTGCCGAGAGAAACCCTGGAGTCCATTCTTCACCAGAAGCTCGTGCGGCGCGTGCGCACCCACTTTCACAGGCTTAGAACGCAGGCGGGGCGGCTCGAACGGGAGTGGAGGGCGGGAAGGACTTTTATGCAAATCGCCGCGGAAAACAGTTTCTCCCCCTTGATGACTGCATCAATAATTCTCCAGCATAAGGGAATGAGCAAGCCGGCTTTCTCGAGGCTTGCCAAGAACCCTGCGCTCGCGAAAGACGAGCGGATCCGAAGGGAAGTCGGGCAGGCAATAGAATCCGACGCCGCCTTTTCGCAGAAGACAATCGCAGAACAGACGCGACGCGCCAAGGAGTGCGAGCAGTTCGTTGCGGAATGGCTGACGCGCCAGGGCGCCTCGTTCAAGCACGAGTCACAGCAGGCGAAGACGGGCAAGACGCCCGACTACCTTTTGGAGAAACCGCTTTTGCTGCACGGCCATGAAATCAAATGGGTGGAGTGCAAGGCTTCGTTCGGCGACCGCGAGGAAACCAAGCGCAATCTCTCGCGCCAGTTGAGCCATTACCTGCAGTTGTTCGGACCCGGAATGGTCGTCTATTGGTATGGCGTCGAAGAACACCCTTTCACGCACAAAGGCGTTTTAGTGGTCACGCGGGATTACTTGGAGTGAAAGCATGTCCTTGCTTGAAGTTGCGGCAACCATTTTCGGCGTAGTCGGCGGACTCGCAAATTTTCCGCAGGCTTACAAGATTTTCAGGCGAAAAAGCGCGAAAGACATTTCACTCACGGCTTACTCCATGATACTGGCAACCACGGTAGTGTGGCTCTTGTACGGCCTTGAGATAAGCAGTTTCGCGATAATAGCTGGCAACGCCTTGGGCAGCGTGAGCGCGGTGCTGGTAATCACAGGCCGGCTCTTGTACGGAAGGTAAACCCACCGGCAAGCCACTGGGCTACGGCATTAAAAGCCGCGGCAAGCTCTTTCTTTCGCAATGACGGCCTATTCCTACTCGCGCTTGAACGTCTTCCGCGCCTGTCCGTTTGCCTACAAGCTGTCTTACTTGGACCGCGTTCCCGCTCCGGACAGGATAGAATTGTTTACTGGAAAGAAGGTTCACGAGAGCCTGGAAAAGCTTTACTCCGACCTGCTTCGGGGCAAAGCGAATTCGTTGGAAGAACTGCTGGCTTTTCACGACGGGCAGTGGAACGCGGGCTGGAACAACTCTATTGTAGTGCCGGAGGGCGCGAAGGCCGGGGACTACCGCGCGCACGGCGAACAATGCGTCCGCAACTATTATTCTTCGCACGCGCCGTTCAACCACGCGGAGACAATCGGAGTCGAACGCAAGGTTTTCACCAAGCTGGGAAAACATTCTTTCGTGGGCGTCGTCGACCGCATTGCTTCAACTGAGGGGAAGAAGGAAGTGCACGACTACAAAACCGCTTCATCGCTGCCTTCCGAAGAGTATTTCAGTGAAGACACACAGCTGCCGTTGTATCAACTGGCTTTGCAGAGGGAATGCGGTTGGAAGGACGTCGAACTCGTGTGGGACTTCGTTGCCTTGGACAAGGAAGTGCGCGTGAAGAAGAGCGCGGCTTCGTTGGAAAAGGCGGAGCGCGACACGGTTTCATTGATTGAAGCAGTCGAGGAAAGCGTAGAGGAAGGCGTTTTCGAGAAAAACGAGGGCCCGCACTGCAAGCGCTGCGTTTACGCAAAGCACTGCGGCAAATAATTTTTAAACAACGGAAGTGAAAGAATTCGTTATGAAGATCACTGTTTGCGGAAGCGTGAAGTTCGCGAAGAAACTCGTCGAAGTTCACTCGAAACTCAAGGAATTGGGTCACGAGCCCATGATGCACGAGAAAATGTTTGGCATAGCCGATGGCAGCGCCACGGAGCTTATTGACGGAATTCGGTCGAACCACGCGGAAACGAAGAGAAAACATGGTTTCATCAAGTGGTGGCACGACTGCATCAAAAGCGGCGACGCCATACTGGTGTGCAACTTCGACAAAAACGGCATTTCCAACTACGTGGGAGGCAACACGCTTATGGAAATCGGTTTTGCGCATGTCAACGGCAAGAAAGTGTTTCTCCTCAACCCCGTTCCCAAGGAAGTTCCTTACGTTGACGAAATCGAGGCAATGGTTGACGAAGTAATAAATGGGGACTTGACTAAAATCACGTAGAACCAAACCCCCTTTTATCGTCGGTTGTCGAAGCCTGTTTCGTTTTTATTTGTTTGTCGGCTTAGTTTACTGAACGGTGTTTAGTTGGACGTTTCTACAAAGATAGCGGGCGTCGGCCTCAGGAACCCTACAGTGCTGGCGGCAGGCATTCTTGGGACCAGCGCGGACTTGCTTTGCAGGGTTGCCAAGTGCGGTGCCGGGGCAGTTACTTCCAAGTCCTGTTCCTTGGAGCCGCGGGACGGCCACCCCAACCCGACTGCCTTGGACTGGGGAGAGGGACTCATTAACGCAATTGGCTTGGCCAACCCTGGCGCGGAAGAGGAAGTGAAGGAACTCAGGAAAGCCGTTGCGAAAGCTGGAGTGCCTGTGTTCGCCAGCGTGTTCGGCAAGTCTCCCGAAGAGTTTGCGGAAGTCGCCGCGCGAGTAGTTGAAGCGAAGCCGGCGTTGGTTGAACTCAACGTCTCGTGCCCCAATGTTTCGGGCGACGCGAGGTTCGGAGGCAGGCTTTTTGCCTTCGACGCCAAGCTGGTTGCAAAGATTACCGAAGCCGTGAAAAACCGGGTTTCAACCCCTGTTTCAGTGAAGCTGTCGCCGAACGCGCCTGACTTGAAGGAAGTGGCGCAGGCCGCGGAAGACGCTGGCGCCGACGCCATAACGGCCTGCAATTCCTTCGGCCCCGGCATGGTGATTGACGTGGAAACGGGAAAGCCCGTGTTGTCGAACCGCGTCGGCGGAGTAAGCGGGCCGGCGATAAAGCCTTTGGCAGTCAAATGCGTTTACGACGTGTGCTCCGCAGTCGAAGTCCCCGTAATAGCAACGGGGGGCGTGACAACTGGCAGGGACGCGGTTGAAATGATAATGGCGGGCGCGACTGCAGTCGGAGTCGGGTCAGCTGTTTACTACCGGGGAGTCAGCGTTTTCGCGAGAATCGACGCGGAAATAAAGGCGTTCATGGACTCGCACGGCTTCGAGTCCCTCGCGGACTTCCGCGCAGTTGCTCAACAGTGATTTTTATGCTTCCGAGAAGGGCGAAGATAAAGGAAGTCATTAACGAAAACCACTGCGTGCGTACTTTCGTGTTGGATTCCAGCATCATCGCCAAGCCGGGCCAGTACGTCATGGTCTGGCTGCCGGGAGTCGACGAAAAGCCCATCAGCGTCTCCCGGCCGGACCCCTTGACGCTGACCGTAGCCAACAGGGGGCCGTTTACTTCAAGGCTTTTTGAACTCAAGGTAAACGACTTCATGAGTTTCAGGGGCCCTTTCGGAAACGGATTCGCGTTGAGGGCGGTAAAAAACATTTTACTCGTTGGCGGGGGGTACGGCGCGGCTCCACTGCGGTTCTTGGCGGAAACTGCCTTGCAGAAAAACATTCGGCCGACCATGGTAATCGGCGCCAAGACCGCGGATGAAGTGCTTCTTGAAGAGGCGTTCAACGAACTCAAGGTAAAAACAGTTATTGCCACGGACGACGGCTCCAAGGGGGTCAAGGGAACCTGCGTCGACGCCGCGCGGGAGCTGATGGAAAAGGAAAAGTTCAACGCAGTGTTTTCCTGCGGTCCCGAGAAGATGATGGCGGCGCTGGCGCAAGAGTGCGGCAAGCACAGCGTACGCTGCCAACTGAGCCTCGAGCGGTACATCAAATGCGGAATCGGCGTGTGCGGCCAGTGCTGCTGCGACGGACTGCGCGTGTGCCACGACGGGCCCGTCTTCGACTCGCGCGTGCTCAAGTCCGTCGAGGACTTCGGCCGCGTTGCAAGGGGGCCGAACGGAGCGGCGTACGCGCTGTAAGCAAAACGGTTTTTTAAACCACCGCGCGCTAATGCGGACGAAAGAGGGATTGGAAATGGCGGGAAAAGTCTGTGCATTCGAAAAAGAACACGGCGTCCACGTTCCGAGAGACAAGTTCGTTGACGACGCAATCGAAACGGCGATAAAGGCGGAGCAGAAGGAGGAAATGGTTTACGCCGACGCCGCTGCGCGGGCCGCGAACTACCACGTTAAAGACTTGCTTGCCTGGCTGGCCACGGAAGAGGAAAGGCATGCGGAAACGCTTACGGGACTCAAGGACTGCCTGAAGAGCGCGGGAAGATGGGTGGCCGGTGCGCATGAAATCGAGGACAGGCCGCCCCTGCCTGTTGTTCCAAAGGGCGAGAGGCAAAGCGTTTCCAAGGACGAGCTGCGCGTGCTCATCGCGGCCATGAACGCGGAAAAAAAGAGCATCGACTACTACCACGGCCTCGCCAAGAAGGCCAGGCACGCCGGCGCGAAAACGTTTTTCAAGAAAATGGCGGACTACGAGCAAGAGCACTACGACAAGCTCGACTCGCTCTTCGAAAACCTGTCGAAACTCGAGCCGGCGACCCAAACGATTTGAGGCGCATGTTTTGCTGAAGGCGGTTTTCTTCGACTTGGACAACACGCTGGTCGACTTCATGAAAATGAAGCGCTCGTCCGTCGAAGCAGCCGCTTCTGCAATGATTGACGCCGGCCTGCCTTTGACGAAGGCGGCTGCGGTAAAACGTATTTTCGGAATCTATTCAAGGCACGGCATCGAAGACCAGCAAGTGTTTCAGCGCCTGTTGAAGCGCACGGCGGGAAGAATAGACTACAGGATTCTTGCGACGGGAATTGCGGCCTACCGCCGGGTGCAAACGGGTTACTTGACTCCCTATCCGGGCGTGCGTTCGACGCTGTTGGCGCTCAAGGAAAAGGGAGTGAAGCTCGCGATAGTTTCGGACGCGCCTCGCATGCGCGCTTGGATGCGCCTGGCTTCAATGAACTTGGCGGAATTCTTCGACGCCGTGATTACGCTCGGCGACGCGAAGCTCAGGAAGCCCGCGCCCCGGCCTTTCAAGAAAGCCTTGAAACAGCTCGGGGTGCGGCCGGAAGAGGTCTTGTTCGTGGGCGACAACCCCGAACGAGACTTGGCGGGAGCCAAGGCGCTTGGAATGAAGACGGCGTGGGCGAAGTACGGCGCCGAGCCGCGAATGAAGCGCGGCAGGCAGCGGGTCGACCTCGTGCTCAAGGGCCCCGCGGGCTTGCTGAAAGCATTTCCCTGATCTTGCGGTCCGCTAGTCCCGCCAAGTCGCTCATCCGCCGCATTCCCTCGTCATCCATTTTAAAGACGTGTGGCAGCGGCTCTTCGAGCACTTCCGCGCCTGCCTTGCGCAACTCGGCCGCGAATTCCTTGCGGCGCTTGGGGTCGGCCGTGCCCACGATGCGGTCCTGCGTTCCTAGGACGACGACGGTGGCGGGCAGGGGCCGCGTTTTCGCGGCTTTCTGGAGGGTTGCCGCAGTGTCGGGGATTTCGGCAATGCTTTGCACGAGCGCCTGGATGCTCGAGTGCCTCATCTTGTCCAAGACAACTCCTTTTCCGCCTGCCTTGAGGGCTTCCGCGACTGCGTCGACTCTCTCGCGCAACGTCGTCATGCGCGGGTGCAGCGCCGCAGCCCCGGCTCCGGCCAGGAGGTTCCACACGTAGCTGCCGGGAATCATTGCGGACGCGCGCGCAGCCGCTTCGGCGGCGCGCACGTGAGTGAGTTCCTTCAAGCGCCACGGCGGCGCGAATACGAGGACGCCCCGCACTTCCGGCCCGGTTTTCTCGGCGTTCGCCAAGTGCGAGGCGATTACCGCCCCGCCGAGGCTGTGGCCGACGAGAAAAACTTGTTTCCTGACGCCCGCGGCCGAAGTTCCTTCAGCCAGTTGCTTCAGCACTTCGGACAATGCCGTCACGGAACGCTCTGACGAAAAAGGCTCGTCCGCGTTTCCGTGGCCGGGCTGGTCGAACGCAATGACTTCATGCCCTCTTTCGGCGAGGGAGGAAAGAAAGTGGCGGTACTGCGGAATGTCGTGCGATGCAGATAGGCCGTGCACGAACACTATTGTTGACTTCGGCTCGGCCGGCCTCAAGCGAGTGGCGGCAAGACGCGTTCCGTTGGATAGCCTGAACTCGAATTCCCTGCGCTCGACGGGCATGAGAAATGATTTTGACGCAATTGTTTTTAAATTTGGCTAGGGTTAGACGAGGATGGGAAACCGCGTGAAGCAGAAGCTCGACCCCAACGTCGTTAAACTGGGCGCAGTCAGCCTCTTGACTGACGTCAGCAGCGAAATGATTTTCCCGATTCTGCCCCTCTTTCTCACGACGGTGCTCGGCGCGCCCGCGGCAGTAGTCGGCTTGATTGAAGGAATTGCCGAAAGCACTGCAAATGTGCTCAAGCTTTTTTCGGGCTGGCTTTCCGACAAGCTCGGAAGACGAAAGCCCTTCGTCATAGCCGGCTATGGCTTGTCATGCGTTTCAAAACCGTTTTTCGCGGTTGCGAACAGCTGGCCGTTCGTGCTCGCAGTGCGGTTTTCGGACCGCGTCGGCAAGGGAATTCGCGTCACAGCTAGGGACGTGATGGTGGCTGACTACACCACTGAAGCAAATCGGGGGTACGCGTTCGGCTTTCGCAAGGCAATGGACTCGCTTGGAGCCGTAATCGGCCCCCTCGTCGTCTTCGTTGTCCTGCCGGCATTCCTCGTTTCAATGAGCGTTGACGCGGCTTACCGAACGGTTTTCTGGCTCGCCGCAATCCCGGCGTTCCTCGCGCTGGCGATAGTGCTTACGGTGCGCGAGAAAAAACGCGTTGCAAAGCCAGCAACTCCCCCGAAAATAGATTTCGCCGTACTGCGTGGCAACAAGCGCTTCCGCCTCAACCTCGCCGTCGCGTTCTTGTTCGGCTTGGGCAACTTTTCTTACGCCTTCTTCGTCTTGCGCGCGCAAGACCTCGCGTTCACCGCCGTGGCGATTACCTTGGTTTACGCGGCTTACAACGCCGTTTACGCCTTGGCCGCGATTCCGGCGGGAAGGCTTTCCGACAAAAACGGGCGGC
>JBFMEM010000011.1:0-14688 GCA_040753335.1 Microcaldota archaeon | reverse complement strand
CGTTTCAGCATATTTAACTCTGGTGGTTTGAGTGAAGAACTGGAAAATCATTTCTGCAGCGATTGCGTCGGTAGTTCTACTTTCGGCGGGAATTTTCGCGCTCGCGTCTCCGCACGAGGTAAAGCCGGTTAGGGTTGCCTACCTGCCGGTAATGCAGAGCCTTCCGTTGTTCGTGGCCGCGGAGCGTGGCATGTTCGAGGCCGAGGGGCTGGAAGTGCAGTTGCAGCGCATCGAGTCGCCTAACCAAATTATTGACGCCCTGGTTTCGGGAAACGTTGACGCAGGCGCGCCTTCAGTTGCGGCGGGGATTGCGGCGATTGCCGAGCTGCAGAAGCCGGGTTCGCTGAAAATATATTCTCTTACTTGCGGCACGCTTGAACGGCTGAACGACGAGCTTTTGGTGGCAAAAAACTCTTCGATTGCTTCCATTGCGGAGTTGAAGGGCAAGAGGCTCGCGCACCTGCCGGGAGTCCAGTTCAGTTCAATGGCCAAAAAAATACTGCTGGAAAACGGCGTGCAGCCGTCGGAGGTAACGCTCGTTGAGCTCGCGGTGCCGAACCAGCTGCCCGCGCTTGCGGGGGGAAGCGTTGACGCCGTGCTCACGCTCGAGCCGACGGGAACGCTGGGCGAGTTCAAGAACGTTTCCCGCATTCTGGTGAGAAACCCCATGGTGCGCTTCGTTGCCGACCCATGGTGCGGCGGCGCGGGAGTAACATCCGCGAAATTCTTGTCCGAGAGGCCCGCCGAAGCGCAGGCGTTCGTGCGCGTCATGAGACGCGCGATTGCTGACACGCTGCATGATGAGAGCGCGAGACAATACCTTGTCGAGTACTTGCAGCTGCCCGAGAGCGTTGCGCGCGAAGCGCCGCTGCCGCTGATGGTGAGCGCACAGGACGCGGACGCGGGGGTCGTGGCTGCTTACCAGAAGTTCGTGGATGTTTTCTTCGAGCTGAATGTTACCAGCGCGCGTCCAAGCGTTTCTGGCCTGTTGTGGAGAGGCTGAAATGGACGCAGTGAATGCGAAGGGTGTGAAGAAAAAATATGTTCTTGCGGCAAAGGAAGGCGTCAAGGAATTCCAGGTGCTTGACGGCGTGACGCTGCATGCGCGGCCAGGCGAGTTCGTTGGAGTACTTGGTCCGAATGGCTGCGGCAAGAGCACGCTTCTGCGAATGCTCGCGGGGCTGGAAGAGCCTGACGAGGGTGCGATAAGCGTGTTCGGCAAGAGCGCGCAGGAAAGCCGCGTGGGCTACGTTCCCCAGCACACTGCGGGCGCGCTTTTGCCTTGGCTGAACGGGTTGCACAACATCGCGTTCGGCAACGAGGGCGCGGTTGAAAAAACGAGGCAGGTGGTTGCCGAGTTTGGCTTGGAAAAGTACGCGCACGCGTTTCCTCACCAGCTTTCGGGAGGGCTGAAGCAATTGTTTGCCATCGCGCGTTCGGTGCTTTTCGAGCCAGACGTTTTCCTGATGGACGAGCCGTTCAGCGCGCTTGACTACCAGAACAAGCTGCTGGTGGAAGAGAGGCTGCTGGCGTTGCGCGAGGCGGGAAACACTGCAGTAATCGTCTCGCACGATATAGAACCAACTGTTCTGTTGTGTGACCGCATAGTCGTCTTAAGCGAAAAGCCGGCGCGCGTTAAAGCACTCGTGTCCGTTGGCTTGCCTGCAGGCCGCTTGCTTGAAACGCGGTTTACGCCAGAATTCAACTCGGTTTCGAAAAGGATATTCGATTTATTGAGGGGCGCGAAAGGTGAAGGCGTCCGGAATTAAGTTTTTTCTTCCGCTGATAGCGGCATTGATTGCCTGGCAGCTGACGACACAAGCGGCAGTCTTTGATGCTTTCTTGCTTCCGGCGCCGACCGCGGTGTTCGCGAAACTGCTTGAAGTCATTGCAGGCGGCGCGATACTGCCTGACTTGGCGAGCACGCTCGCGAAGCTCGGCGCGTCGCTGGCAATAGGCTCCGCGTTGGGCGTCGGCCTGGGCTTCATGCTCGCGAAATGGACTTTCGCCTTCGAATCGCTTACTCCGATAACCGATTTCTTCAGAAGCATTCCCGCAACTGCAATGTTTCCTTTGTTCATGCTTTTTTTCGGCGTCGGCGACCTAACCAACGTCGCGCTGTCGGTCTGGGTTTGTTCGCTCTACCTGTCGCTGCACGTCTGCCGGGGCTTGAGGAACACGAATCCCGCGCTCGTAGCCGTGGCGAAGAGCCTGAAGAAAACCGATTTTGAGATAATGCTCAAAGTGCGCGCCATGGACGCGCTGCCTCTCTGGTTTACGGGATTCCGCATTGCGGTGAGCTTGACGCTCGTGGTGGTGATAGTTGCCGACATGTTTTTGGGCGCGCGTGCGGGGCTCGGCAAGGCGTTGATTGACGCGGCGTATACTTACGACGTCGCCAAACTCTACGCTGTAATAATTATCGTGGGAATAATCGGTTACGCGCTGAACCACTTGGTGGCGTTCGCTGAAAAGAAGTTATTGCATTGGAATCCGGCTTAGAAAAAGAGATTAAGCCAGCGTCATTTCGACGTGGACGGAGTATGGGATTCTGATGCGCATGACTTCGCGTAAAACGCGGTCGTCGGCGTTTATTTCGATCAAGCGCTTGTGGACGCGCATTTCCCACTTTTCGTAGGTGTCGCTTCCGTCGCCGCACGGGGTCTTGCGCGTCGTAATCCTTAGTTTTTTGGTGGGCAGTGGAATGGGGCCGCGGAGCTCGACGCCAGTGCGCTTGGCGATGTCCTTTATTTGGGTGCAGACGTCGTCTAAGTCCTTGCACTCTTGGCTTTCGAGTTTGATGCGTGCTTTGTTCAATTCCAACTACCTTTCTGCAAATGCATTGCAAGCGCTGACCCCGAATGGGGGGGGACGGAAAGCGCCTTGGAAGGCGTTTCCGGCTTGCAATGATGTGTAAAAATAAAAAAATGCCTTTTGGAGGCTTACGCCTTGCGCGGCGTCACCGACAGGACTACTCCGGCTGCGACGGTCTGCCCCATGTCGCGGATGGCGAACCTGCCGAGCGCGGGAAAGTCCTTGTAGTTTTCTACGACTACCGGCCGCGTGGGCTTGATTTTCACTACCGCGACGTCCCCCGTTTTTATGAAGTCGGGGTTCTTTTGCGCGGTTGCGCCGGTCTTCGGGTCCTTTTTCTCGAGGATTTCGACGATGGTGCACGCGAGCTGCGCAGTGTGCAGGTGGAAGACGGGCGTGTAGTTCTTGCCGATTGCAGTCGGGTGGTTCAGCACCACTATTTGGGCGGTGAAGTCTTCGGCGACGGTCGGGGGGTTGGCGGGCGCTCCGATTACCGAGCCTCTTTTGATTGCTTTTTTGTCGATTCCCTTTAACGCGAATCCGACGTTGTCGCCTGGAATCGCCTGTTGGAGTGCCTGGTGGTGCATTTCAATGCTCTTGACTTCGCCGGTGAGGTGCTCTGGCTCGATTATTACGGTGGTGTTGGGCTTGAGGATTCCTGACTCGACTCTTCCAACTGGAACGGTTCCCTGGCCGGTGATGGTGAACACTTCTTGGATGGGCAGCCTCAGTGGCTTGTCGGTGGGTTTCTGCGGTTCCTTGAGGGCGTCGAATGCCTCCAGCATGGTCGGGCCCGCGTACCACGTGGTCTTCGGGCTTTTCTTGGCCACGTTGTCGCCCTCGTAGGCGCTGGTGGGGATGAAGGGGATTTCGTCGGTCTTGTAGCCCATTGGCTTCAGCTTTGCCACCAGGGCTTGCTTTGTTTCCTCGTACTTCAGGCGGTCGAAGTTGACTGCGTCCATCTTGTTTATCGCGATGATGAACTGGGTTACCCCCAGCACTTTCAGCAAGAACGCGTGTTCGATGGTCTGCGCCTGCACTCCTTCCTTGGCGGAGCACACGAGCACTGCGGCGTCGGCTTGCGACGCGCCGGTAATCATGTTCTTGACGAAGTCCTTGTGGCCCGGGGCGTCGATTATCGTGAAATAGTATTTTTGGGTGTTGAAGTCCTTGTGCGCAATGTCGATGGTTACTCCACGCTCGCGTTCTTCCTTGAGCTGGTCCATTGCGAAAGCGAACTCGAAAGTCGCCTTCCCCACCTTGGCGGCTTCTTCCTTGAGCTTGCGCAAGTCGTTTTCGCTCAGCGCGCCGGTGTCGTACAAGATTCTTCCCACTAGAGTAGATTTTCCGTGGTCCACGTGGCCAGTGAAAATCAGGTTCAAGTGCGGTTTTTCAGCCATTGCATTCCCTCCAGTTCTATACCCAAATTTGGTTGCGGCTTCTGAAGCCGCTGAAACAACGGCGCCACTCGTGCCTTCGTCAGGCAGTCAAAGACGCGCCACCAGAAATAGCCATTTTAAGCCTGTCTGCTATCCTCGATTATTATCGCGCCAATCGTTTAAAAATGTTGTTCTGGCTCAGCGCCGCCGCGGTTTGCGCCGCAAGCGCTTTTCCCCCGGCGTTCTCGCGGAATACTTTGCGCGCAGGCGCTCGTAAGTCCGTTCGGAAATCCTTCCCTCGAGCAGCGTTTCGTCCAACCGTTCGAGGGCCTGTTCGGCTGAAAAGCGCGGGCCGGGCTTGCGTGCCGTGACGCGCGCGAGAACCAGCGCCAGCACGAGCACGCCCGCGATTATTGCCGCGAACGCGAGAAGCAGGTTAGCCGTATCGCCGCCGCTTGGCCGCGTTGCGCTTACCACCACTACCGGCGCCGATGGAGAGGGAGCCGGCGTTGCGGAAGGCGCTTCGCTCGGCGCCGGCGACGGTTCGTAGGGCGTTGGTGACGCGAGTTCGCGTAAGAGGTCTTCGGTGTTTTGCTTGAGCGCGGCCGCAAGCAGCTGCAGCTTCAGTGCGCTGACTAAGTAGGACGCGTCGCCCGTGCGGTTGTTTTCCTGTGCGTTGTACAGCGAGTGTATGAAGTAGGCTTCGGCCCACGGAGAATCCGAGTAGTCGGAGAGGTTTGCCCCGCTTTCCAGGAGGCGGTTGAGCTGGCGGCTCGTCTTGTTCTCTGCTTGCTCCAGCGCCTCGGCGTAGGACAGCACGAAGCGCGAGTCAATGGAGCACGCGACGTAAGCTGCTTCGGCGCACTCCTGCCTCGCGGCTGCCAAGTGCCACTGTATTTCCGAATCGCCTGCCAGCTGCTCGTCTTCCTCGATCGCGCCTGCCTCGTCGAGCAGGCGGCGCGCGTGGTTTCTCGCGTTCAACTCGGTGACCGCGCTTCCGCCGGCGATGCCTGCGGCGAGTTCATTCATTCTATTTGCGGCCTCGAGCCACACTTTCGCGGCGGCGTACTCGCCCGCGAGGCTTTGCACTGAAGAGCCGGCTTCAAGCGATTCTTCGACTGCCTGCAGCTTCCACTTTGCCCAGTGGTAACGAAGCTCTGCGGCAGCCACCCACTCGAGGTTCGCGGTCGTCTTCGCAATGAATTCAGTTGAGTCAATCTCGTCCCACAGTTCGTCAAGCGCTTCGCCGAATTGTTCCTCGGTCTTGCCCCGGCTGGCCAGGCTTTCTATGGTCACGCTCGCGAGAAACGCCGTGTTGGCGGCGGAATAGTAGTAGCCGGCGTCGACCAGCATGCGCGCGTTTTCCTGCGCCTTCTGGATCGACCGCTCTATTGCCTGGGCAGCTGCGTCGCTTCCGACGACGGCAGTCAAGTTCGTTCCGGAGCCAGCCAGTCCTGCCAGGAAGTCCGCGTAGCTCTGGTTCAAAACAGTTATTTCGTCTTCCGCGAGTTTCCTGAGGGGCGCCGAGGCCTCTGACGGCGAAACGCTTTGTACCGACAGGGGTGGAATGCCTTGCGACGGCGCGCCGGCTATGCGCGAGCCTGGCGCGGTAGCGAGGTAAGCCGCTGCTTCCTCTGCTTCGGCCGCCTCGACTACTTGCAGCGAGCCGTTCGACGCTTGGTCGGCGTAGACGACGTAGTCGAAGTCGTCTCCCACGCTCTGGCCCTTGGCAACCACTAGAAGCGTTATTCCGTCTTCCAGCGCGGCGTCGAGCTTTTCCTTAATCCCGCCGACGTTTGAGAGCCTGCCGTCGGGCGCGACGGCCGCGCTTATCGTCGCGTCGGGCCTGAGGCGCTGGCGCGAGAGCTCGGCGTACGCGAGCATCGTGATTGCCGCGCCGCCGGACGGGCCGTCGACGGAGGAAGCGTCTGCGTTTATTGAAACGTGCAAGTCGTAGTCGGAGAGGCTCTTGTTCGCCAAGCGCGCGGCAACCTGCGCCGCTGCCTTGATTGACTCTTGAGTGTCGAGGCTTATGAGGGGCGAGATGTCGACGCTTATTTTTCCCGTGCCGCGCACGGCCGAAACGCTTATTTCGGTCAACAGCCCCTGTTGGTCGGCGTCAATTGCGGGCACCCGCATGGTTGAGAGAGCCAGCGCGGGAGTGGAGAAAACCAACAAGAGCACTAGAATGGACTTAGCAAGACGCATTTTCTGCACCTTATTTTCCAAGAATTTTTTTGAGCGCGCGGTAGTCGGACTCGACCATCGCAAGGGAAGCGGATTCCTTGTTTCCGAACAAGTCGTAGTAAGTTAGCACGACGCTCGCCTTGCCCAGCGGCAGGTCTGCGGCTTTGTCGATGCCGGCGACGTAAGATTTCTTGACGGCAATGGGCTTGCCCCGCAGGCGGAGGACGACGTCGTCTTCAGTGATTTCAACGCTTCCGCTGCCGCCTTCCTCGTCTTGGGCCGCAAAACGCTTTTTCTCCGCCATGGAAATTCGCAAGTGTTTAAATAAAGCGCTTTTATAAAAGCTTGTTCCTGCCGCCGGCAGAGCAGGGCAAAAGTGAAGAAATGCACGACCACATCAACCCTTGGGGAAACGACTTGTACGGAGACTACTCCCAGTTGTTCAACGAATTCGGTTTGCAGCACGTCGACCAAAAAATTTTGGCGCGGGTGCCTGAAACCAGCCGCTTGTGGAGGAGAGGCATTATTTTCGCGCACCGCGACTTCGACAAGTTCCTCGATTCCTTCGAGAAAGGCAAGCCAGTTGCGGTAATGAGCGGAATCAAGCCCACTGGAGACTTCCACTTGGGAAGCAAGCTCACGGCCGAGCAAATCATTTTCGCACAACGCGCGTTCAAGAGCAGGCTGTTCTACTGCATTGCCGACCTCGAAGCCTTTGCCGACAACGGCCAGTCCCTCGAGGAAAGCAGCGAGTACGCAGTGCAGAACGTCGCCGACCTCCTCGCCCTCGGAATGGACGCCGAAAACGCGTTGGTGTACAGGCAGAGTGAAAACAAATCCGTTTCCAACCTGGGCTTCGTCGCCAGCCGCAGGACCACGCTTGCGACGTTGGAAGCGCTTTACGGCCACCAAAACCTCGGGCTGTACTCCGCGGCGTTAATGCAGTCGGGAGATATTCTCCAGCCCCAGCTCAAGGAATTCGGCGGGCCAAAGAACGTCTTGGTTCCGGTAGGAGTGGACCAGGACCCGCACATCCGCTTGTGCCGCGACGTCGCGCAAAAAATCGACCCGAAATTCGTTTTGCCGAGCGCGACTTACCAGCGGCTCTTCCGGAGCCTGGACGGAACGACGAAAATGAGCAAGCGCGACCCAATGAGCGTCATCTCGCTAAACGACGACGTGGAGCTCGTCAAGAAAAAAATAATGCGTGCGTTGACCGGCGGTCGCGCGACTGCCGAGGAGCAGAAGAGGCTGGGCGGCGAAATCGAGAAGTGCGTGGTGCACGAGCTCATGTTCTTTCACTTCGAGGACGACGACGAGGCGCTCAAGAAATTCCAGCGCCGCTGCACTTCCGGCGCGATTTCGTGCGGCGACTGCAAGAAGGAAGTCGCAGAAAAAATAGCCGCTTACCTGAAAAACTTTCAGGCTAGGAAGAAAAAATTGATGCCGAAGGCGAAAAAGATTCTAGAACAATAGGCCGCGGCCCTTGCGCTCGTTTTTTTCCTTTTTTCTGAAAAGCCTTATTTTTGGGGAGTACAGCCTGCGCTCGACTGAGTAAGCGCCGACTTTCGTGATTGTGTAGAAAACTATTGAAACGCCTGCGAAGACATAGAATATCGTGAATATTTTCGAGGTGTCGTGAGTGGGGTGCAGGTCTCCGAAGCCAACCGTAGTGAGGGTGGTGGCCGCGAAGTACGTCGAGTCTACCCAACTCCAGCCCTCTATGAAGTGGTATGCTGTCGACCCGAGTGCTATCAGCAAGGCAGTCGCGAAAATCGCGTAAGCAATGTTGGCGCGGACGTGGTTTTCTACCAGGGGTTTGTTTTCCGTCATTGGGCTATTGACGCGCGGCCTGCATAAATAGCTTACGCGCGCCAGTACTTCCTCGTCCTGACGAAGGTCTTCTGCGCTTCCAGCAAGTCGCGGTAGAGTTCCTCGTCGCTCTTCTGCAGCTTGCGCAGCACCCTC
The DNA here is from genome assembly GCA_040753335.1 of Microcaldota archaeon. Taxonomy (GTDB): domain Archaea; phylum Micrarchaeota; class Micrarchaeia; order Norongarragalinales; family UBA8480; genus UBA8480. Next base: position 6,340 of record JBFMEM010000011.1, on the reverse strand, counting down.
GCCGCCGCCTCCGGACCCACGCCATAGGTTTCCATCGCGGCAACTGCCTTTCTGCCGTAAGAAGAAACGAGGGACGCGACGCGAAGCGCTTCGGCGTACTGCCTGCGCTCGATTGCCGACAGGGCCCTGCGGCCTGCTTTTTTCGCGAGAACCGCCTCGTACCTTGCGAGAGTCACCTGCGAGGAAGAGCAGTAGGGGCATTTCACCGAGTCTCCGAGCTCGCTTACTTTCGAAGAAAAAGTCTTTGCGCAGTGCGTGCACGCCAGCCTCGCCTGCTTGGAAAGCAGGCCGTCCTTGAAAACTTGGATTATCTGCGCAGTGGGCTCGGGCGGCGCGAACAGTTCCCCGTATCCCGCGAACTCCAGGAAGTCCTTCGCCAGCGGAGAAAGGCCTTTTCTGGCCGCGTCGTGTACTTGGACGTGGCATTTTCCCGCTGAAACGCGTTCCGCGAGTTCCTCCGCCTCCTGCAAGGCGAACTTGTCGTGCAACAACTCCTCTAACGCCTCGCGCCACACCGGCGAGCCCTTCTGCGAGTCCGCCAGGCGCTGGACCATCGACTGCCTCAAGTCCGCGTCGCGGCTGACGAAGCCGAACCGCCTCGCCACGTGGAGAAAGCGGTAGCGGAACAACGCCGTGCGCGGAAGGACTGTTGAAACTATTTTCCGCAAGTCCGCCGGCCCCAGTTCCTTTAGCGCCTGCACGAACTTCTCGGTAGGAAAGGGTTTTGCGAACTCGAACGCGATTGCGTAAGGCGACGGCCGCGCCCTGACCGAAGAGCCGAGGGAGGAAGTGAGCAGCGACGACAGCGCGTTTGCGAGGGTTTCGTTGGCCTTGCTTCCAGCAAAAGAATGCAGGACTATGAAGCGCTCGAAGGGCTCGACGACGAGAATGTTTTTCGAAGGAATGAAGAATGTCTTTTGCTTGTACGCGAAGGCCCTGAGCTTGTTCGCGGCTTCCTCGGAGAGCGAGAACGTGCGCTTCAACTCGGAGTTTGAGGTGTTGAGCAAAAGAACCAGCAAATCCCCTGTTTCCTCCGCAACCGCGCGGGGAACGGGAATCTGCTCGCCCTCCCACTCGGGCACTGCGGCGGCCACGTCGTCCGACCTTTCGACGACGAACTCGTTTTCGTGCACGTCAAGCACTTTCCACGGCCTGCCGCGCGCGATGAAGACGCTGCCGGGGGAAAGCGACGACGCGAACTCTTCGTGGAGTATTCCAACGTGCTTGCGCGTTGCCGCGTCGACTACGAAAAACTGTTTTTCGTCGGGAATCGTGCTCAAGTTGTCGTAATAGTACAAGAGCGTGCGCAGGCGCTTGGAAACCACGCCGTCGCGGAAGGAAACCGTGCGCTGCGCCGACAATTGGTTTACGACTGAATCGAATTCCGCGCGGGAGATACTTCGGTAAGGGTAAGCGCGTTTCACTACCTCGAAAGCCTTGTCCGCCGGAAGCGAGGCGAAGTCAAGAGCGAGTCCAGCAATGCCGTGCGCCAGGACGTCCAACGCGTTTTCGCGTATTTCAACTGGCTCGATTTCGTGTTTTCTCGCCTTCCTGGCTATGACGGCGCACTCGGCGGCGTCGACGGCGTCGACTGCCGCCAACGCCCCTTTTGGAACCAAGTGCTTCCTGTGGCCGCTTCTTCCAACGCGTTGCACGAACCTGCTTACCTGGCGGGGCGAAACGTATTGAACGACTAGGTCGACGTCTCCCACGTCGATTCCCAGTTCAAGGGACGACGTGCAGACTATTGCCTTGAGCCTGCCGCTCTTGAACCGTTCTTCAGTATCCACCCGCGCTTCCCTAGAGAGGGAGGAGTGGTGCACCGCGACCTTGTCCTTCAACTCAGGAAGCCGCATCAGCAGCGAACCCAGGCCTTCGGCGAAAGAACGCGTGTTGACGAACAAGAGCGTCTTCTTGTGCTCCTGAATAAGCTTGGAAATTAGCGCGGCCTTTGCGCTGACCTCTTCCGCGCCGGCTTCGGAGGGAAACTCGACGAAAACATCCATCTGGCGCAGGGTTTCCAGCGAAACGGTCTTGGCCCGCGGGGAAAGAAAGGCAGCGACTTCGTCGGCGTTGCCGACCGTAGCGCTCAAGCCGATCGTCTGGAACGCCCCGCTTTTTTCACGCAGTCTCTCGAGCGCGAGCGAAAGCTGCAGGCCGCGCTTGCTTGAAGCTAGTTCGTGCACTTCGTCGACGACTACGTAACGAATGTTTGCAAGCGAGTCCTTGAGCTTGGGAGCGACGAGCATGCTCCCAAGCGTCTCGGGGGTGGAAATCATGAGCATCGGCGGGTTGTCGCGCTGTTTTCTGCGTTCGGAAGCGGGCGTGTCGCCATGCCTTACTCCCAGCGTTATTCCGAGTTCGTTGCACCAGAACGAAAGCCTTGCGAGTAGGTCGCGGTTCAATGCCCGTAAAGGACTTACGTAAAGCGCTTGAATTCCAGCAAGGTCACCTACATCCTTTGCTTCAACTAGCTTGGAGAGAATAGGTAACAAACAGGTCTCGGTTTTTCCGTACCCCGTGGGCGCCAGCACGAGAACGTCCTTGCCTATGGCTATCGCCGGAATAGCTTTCAACTGGATTTCCGTAAGCCCCGTGAACCCTTTTTTCTTGGCGGCTTCGACTACCTCGCGCCGCAGCGCCTCGTGCATGAAACGGATTATGCACTCGGAGGGATAAACGGCTTGCGGCAGCGGCTTGCCGGTGGGTTGTTGAAAAAATAAAGTAAATGGAAGGTTACGGCGTCTGCAGCATTACGCCGACGAAGAGAAGCGCCGCCCTATGCGCGGCGAGTAGGCGCAGAAGCATGTAGGTTCACGAGTCCGACGCGCGTGCGCTTGAGTCCGCGGACTATGAATTTTGCGCCTGGTTCGTTTGTCAGCACTACATTTCCGTTTCCGCGTACGAACAAGTGCGAATAGTTGCTGCGCAGTTGTTGTTCCGGCGGGTGTTTCTTAGTGTAAGCAGCGGCGAGAAGGGGTTTTTCCCGCAGTCTTGCTGCAAGGGTTATAAGCTGCCCTTTGTACGCTTCGTTTGAATAGTACATCGAAGCGCCTGCAGTTGCAAATCCAGTAGCACCAGCTAGTTCTTTTATCCCGACTTCGGAGGGTTTTGGCTTGGCTAGGATAAGAGCAGTCGCTATTCCAGCAATGACCGAGGCAACTCCAGAGATGGCTCTTGCTTTCCGCGTTCGTCGGATGGCGCTTACGATGCCACGCGTTTCTTCCGAAAGGTGTTCAAACGGAATCTCGTATTTTCTCTCAAAAGCCATGTAGAGCCACCCGTAAGGAAGTTGATTTCGGCAATATATAAAGAAAGGGGCGAGGGACGTTTTCGGTCGTATAGTACGTCCTAAAGCAGGCTCGAGGCAATCAACGCAAGCAAGCCGAAGTGCAGCACGCGGGAGGCGACGAGGTAGGCAAGGAATTTTTTGAAACTCATTTTCGATAATCCCGCGAGGAAAGTCAGGGGGTCGATGAATGCAGAGGCGGGCAGCACTCCGAAGACGAGAATCACCCACGGCCCGTACTTGTCGACCAGTTCCTTCGCTTGGTCGAGTTCCTTTTGCTTCACGAAGCGGGTTACGAACTTCTCGCGAAGCAACAGCGCTAGCGCGTAGTTGACCAACGCGCCGAGCGTCGACGCGACGACTGCAACCAGCACGAGAAGCCAGATGTTCGCCGAAAGCGCGGCGGCGTAAGTGAAAACAAAGTCGGTTGGAAAGGGAACGATGGAACTGCCGAGCAAGATGAGGACGAAAGTTCCCGCCAAGCCATACTCGGTCGTAAGGGACTGCAGCGAGGCGTAAACAGTCGGCCAGGCTTGCGCCACCCACTCGAGCACAACGAGGGCAAGCAGAATCAGGCCGAAGCCGATTATCGCCGACTTTATTACCGCGTCCTTCATTCAGACCAAACTCGATTAGGAAAAGCCAATTAATACATTACTTCCAGCAAGTCCGACTTGGTGACAACCCCCTTTACGCGGCCCTTGTCGGCGACGAGGACGAGGGGATAGTGCTTCAGCAGGCCGGCGAGCGCGCTGATCGGCGTCGACTCCGAGACCACGGGAGGCGCTTCGGCCATAACGTCGCGCACTCCCTTGACTTCGCCGCGCGCCAAGGCGTCGAGCAAAGCGGTCTCAGTTACCAGGCCGACGGGCCTGCCTCCCTCGAGGACCGGAAGCTGCGAGATGGCGTTGCGCCTCATCCGCGAAGCCGCTTCCTTCAGCGAGTCGGCGGGGGAAACGCAGATTACTTTCCTGCTCAGGACCTCGCCGGCGGTGCGCTCGTGCTTCTTGCTGGCCTGCTCGAGCGCGGAGAAAATCCTTGCTACCACCGAATAGCCCGGCTGCAGCCTGCCGCCCTCTATCTTGGCGATGAGCGACTGGGATGCGCCGGCCGCCTTGGCGAGCTCGGCCTGCGTGAAACCCGCTTTCCGCCTTAGCACTTTTATTTCGGAAACGTCTGGAAGCACGCAAAACCAACTCCGACCGGGTATTTATTCCTATTGGAATATTTTTGTCAGAAAAAATTATTAAACCGGGCGGCAAAACGGTTCTAGCGGAATTTTCTCGTGCTAGCGCGAGAACTACTGGAAACAAACGGAGGAGAAAACATGGAAAAGAAGGAAAAGCACCTTTTCACATCAGAGTCGGTAACTGAAGGTCACCCGGACAAAAACATTGGATAAAATTTGTCCTTTGTTGTCTAAAATATGTGACCAGGTTTCTGACGCGATTCTCGACGCGATTTTCGCGAAGGACCCGCACGCGCGCGTGGCCTGCGAAGCGCTCACGACAACTGGAAGCGTGATGGTTGCAGGGGAAGTCACGACAAGCTGCTACGTCGACATTCCCGGCATAGTGCGGCAGACGCTGAAAGAAATCGGCTACGTCAACCCCGAGTTCGGCTTGGACTGCAACGACTGCGGCGTGTGGACGAGCATCCACGAACAGAGCCAGAACATTTCAGTCGGAGTAACTGAAACCACGGCGCACGAGCAGGGCGCGGGCGACCAGGGAATGATGTTCGGTTTCGCCTGCAACGAAACGCCCGAGCTCATGCCCCTGCCGATAATGCTGGCGCACAAGCTGACCATGAGGCTGGCTGAAGTGCGCAAGAAGAAGATACTGCCTTGGGTGAGGCCTGACGGCAAGTCGCAGGTCACAATAGAGTACGAGGACGGCAAGCCCAAGCGCGCCGAGGCGGTAGTCATCGCAGTGCACCACGACCCCGACACCACGAGGCAGCAAATCCTTTCAGACATCAAGGAACAGGTAATCAAGCCCGTCTGCGGAAAGTGGCTCGACGACAAGACGAAGATATTCATCAACGAAACCGGAATATTCGCGGTCGGCGGCCCCGAAGCCGACACCGGCGTAACCGGAAGAAAAATCATCGTCGACACTTACGGCGGCTACGCGCGCCACGGTGGAGGGGGCTTCAGTGGCAAAGACCCTTCGAAAGTAGACCGCTCGGCGGCTTACCTGGCGCGCTATGTAGCTAAGAACGTCGTGGCAGCCGGGTTGGCGGACAAGTGCGAGGTCCAGCTCTCGTACTCCATAGGAGTGGCCCACCCAGTTTCGGTGTTCGTCACGACCTTCGGAACGGGAAAAGTATCCGAGGAAAAAATTTCGGAACTCATCCGCAAGCACTTTCCGCTGACGCCAAAGGCAATAATCGACCACCTGAAGCTGCGCAGGCCCATTTACAGGAAGACTGCGGCTTACGGCCACTTCGGCCGCAACGACCCGGACTTCACGTGGGAAAATACCGACAAGGCGGAAATCCTGAAGAAAGAAGCGGGAATTTGATTCCTTTTTTTTACTTTCTTTTTCCTTCGTAGCCCAGGTAGAGCCTGCGCACTGCGTCGAAGTGGTGCGCGCGGTCGGCCCGCAAGAGAACCTGGTCGTACTCCCTCTCCTCGGGCCGCAGCGCGGCGCGGTACCTCGAGCGCTCGCCTAAAACAAGTCCGTCCACCAGCTTCCTGAGCGCCGCGGGGCCTTCCGCGATTACTTTCTTGATTTTGTCCAAACGCAGTTCGGAAACGTGCCCTAGTTTCTCGCGTTCTTCGGGACTCAGCGCAAACAACCCTCCTTTTGGAAGGGCTTCGTGGCCGGCCAGCCACGTGGCGAGGAAGCGCCGCGAAAACGGCGGAAGGGCGGCCAGGGCGGCGTGATGCTCTGCGGACAACCTTTTTTGCCGCACTTGCCGAAACGTGAGGCCGGTGAGGATGGTGTTCGCCTCGTCTATCGCCTTGTGCACGTCAAGCGGCTGGTAGTAACGCCTTTTCACTTCGGCCAAGAACGCGGGTCCCTTTTCCTCGTCTTCGAAAATCGC
>JBFMEM010000010.1:0-14960 GCA_040753335.1 Microcaldota archaeon | reverse complement strand
TATAGCACCCCCATCCTGGAAGCAGGTTGCGCCAACAGCGGCTGCCGATTATGCCCGCATAAAAGTTGCTGCCGCTTGCTTGCAACTCAAGCGCGCCAGTAGAAGTAAGAGTATCATCATACCACGTAAAGTCGTTGTTTGTGTAAATTATTCGCCCAGCGCTCACGTTGTGCGTGAGGGCCGCGAATAGTCTGCCGTCGAATACTTCAAGCGCTGAAATGCGTGTTGCAGGCGGAGCCGAGCCGAAGGAGGTGTTTAGCGCTAGGGTCCACGTTGTTCCGTCTCTTGTCTTGTAAACGTCTCCTTTTCCTATGTTGTAACTGGGGCCGCCGGTGCCCGCGTAGAGCGCGTCTCCGCTTCCTGAGTTCCATACCGCGAACGAGAATATTCCGTCGTACGTAATGCCGAAGGCGGAGCCGTTGAATACCTGCGTCCAGTTGACGCCGTCAGTAGAGTGGTATATTGCCCCTGCCCTAGCGGTGCCTGCGTACAGCGCTCCGTTGAACACGGCCAACTTTTGTACCCTGCCTTCCCTGAACGTCGCCACTCTGACGAAAGGCGGGACAGTCAGCGTCCGTGTTTCAGTAGTGTTGGAGTTTCCGCTTGCTTCCGTTGCCCAAGCGCGGTACGAGTGGGTTCCATTGCGCAAGTCGATCAATTGAGTCGAGCAGTAGCCGCCAGCGCACGTTAGACTAATGTTCGCGGTGGTTCCATTTGAGAAAGTCCATTCCATGCCCGCCGAGTCGCCGCCGGTCATGGACGCGTTTACTGTAACGACGTCGGTATTAAGAGCCGCGGCAGTTGCGGGCGTTGGGGCGACGAACGCGATCTGCGGGAAAGTAGAGTCTCTTACGGTAACCAAGTGGCTCGCGCTTGCCGACGAATAGTCGGTGTTGCCTGCGAAGGTTGCCGTGTAGTTGTAGGTTCCGATTGCGGGCGTTCTGACAACTGTTTGCGGCGACGGGCCGGTTGCTATGCCCGTCCCATTTTCGGTAACGCCCACGTCTGCAACGATTGAGAGGGTTGCCGTGATTGTCGCGCTGGTTCCCGCCTCTATTGTTGCGTCCGCGTCTGCGCCGTTGATGGTGAGGACGAGGGTTGGAATGGCTTTGTTTACTGTGAGCCAGTGCGTTGCGGTTGAGGGGAAGTGGTTTGCGTCGCCGGCGTTTGTTGCCGTGACGTTGTAGTATCCCGCGGCCAGCGTCAGGGTAGACGGGTTGGTTATGGGAGTTCCGTTCAGGTAGAGCGTTAGGCTGCCTGCGCTCGTGGTCGCGGCCAGCGTTGCCGGCGTTCCATAGTTGATTGTTTGGTCCGCGTCGGCTCCGTTTATCGTGACTGTAGTGGTAGTCACAACGGCATTGACTGTGAGCGTAAGCGGAGTTGCGGCTGCCGCAGTGTAGTTCTGTGTTTCCGCGGCGCTGCAGGCGTAGGCGTATGTTCCTGCGCCTAGTGTTGCGGCATCAGGATTAGTTACTGAAGTAGAATCGCGGGTTAGTTGCGGCGTTGCTTGCGGAGTGGAGGCGGCGCAGGAAACGCTGGTCGGAGTTCCGTAAGTCACTGTGTCCGAGGGCGACGCGGTAAGCGTGAGGACGAGCGTGGCCTTGCTTACTGTCAGCCAGCGCGTTGCGCTTGAGGGGAAGTGGTCGATGTCTCCTGGATTGACTGCGGTCACGTTGTAAGTGCCTGCCGCGAGCACTGCGGTTGTTGGGTTGGCAATTGGCGTCCCGTTCAAGTAAAGGATTAAGCTGCCTGCGCTCGTGGTCGCGGCCAGCGTTGCACTTTCGCTGTAAGTAATAGTCGCGTCGGCGTCAACGCCGTTTATAGTCACGCTCGTGGTGGTTGGCGTGCGCGCGTCCACCACCAGCGTTGCCGGCGTTGCAGAGGCGCTGGTGTAGTTTTGTGTCTCGCTTGCTGTGCAGGTGTATTCGTATGTTCCGAGGGGCAGGGTTGCCACGTCGGGGTTGGTTACTGGCGCGCCGTTGCGCAGCAGTTGAGGAAGGGCCTGAGGTGTTGAGCTAGCGCATTCTGCGCGGCTTTCAGTTCCGGGCGCAATAGGAGAGTCGGGGGTTATCGTAATCGAGATGGCAGGCGTGCTTTTCGTAATGATTAGAGAAAGGGGGGCGGTTCGTGTTTTGGAGTGGCGCAGGCTGCATAGCCGCAGGGAAGCGGTTGCGTTCACTTGCAGCAAGTGGCTGCCCGCCGCCAGCCGAGGCAAGGCAAAGCGGGCGGCGGAATTGTTTGCGGCTACGCCGAGTTGTGTCGTTGAGGTGGCTTCTTGCACTGAAATCCCGTAGCCGGTCATGCTGCCTTGCGCTACGACTTCCAAGTCGATTGGCTGGTCGCCGTACTCGAAAGAAGAGCCGCTTAGCGGGCTGTTGACGACCAAGGAATCTATTTGAGTGATTTGGTTGGCCATTGAGTGCCATGCGCTTGGGTGCGACATCCAAGGCGAGTTCAAGCAGTAGCGGTCGGCTATTGACGGAAGGGAGGGCGGCGCGGCGGCAAGGTTGACCAAGACAAGTAGTAATAGTGCTATTGCCGTTGTTTGGCGCGCGTTCAACAAACCCACCGAATACTTGTAGCCGCCGGCTTATTTAATTGTTTCTACTGCTGCGTGGTTAACTACTGGCGAGTGGTTTTTGTTTGGAAAAGAAGCTTAAAAACAACTTCGGCCTCAAATCAACTAATGTTTAACCTTCGGATAGCGGGTTGTCTATTAATTTTTCTGTCGTTTTTGTCGCTAGCAGAAGGCGTGTGCCTACTTACCCCTTCAACAACCACGATAACCGCGGGCGAGTTAGTTACCTTTACTCTAGCAACTTCGCCGGTGGATTCTGCTTATGACACGCTAGAAAGCTGTGTCTGTGGAAACGGAGCCGACTGTGTTCCGCATACGGGAGGCTACTCGGAAGGAATGACCGTCACCTGCCTTTACTCTGCCCCAGGCTCGTTTCAGGCCAGCTCCACAATTTCGCAGTCTGGGCTTAGTTCATGTGCGGCCACCAGTTCCACGATCACAGTCAACCCAGCGGTTGACAGTCCGCCGAGCGCTCGTATTTTGACTTATCCCGCCGGCGGTCGTGTTAACACCAGCCAAGTGTTTACCGCCAGCGGCGACGCTTCCGACGACCACCAAGTCGAGTCGGTTACGGTCACGGTGTGCGGAAGTGCCTGCGCAGTCGACCCGCTGCCTGGCCGGGGCACGCCGTCTACTACTTGGAGTGCGACGTGCGCTGCTCCCTCAACGGTAATGCCGTGTGAGTTGCGTGCGTTTGCTACAGACAACGTGCCTCAGAGCGGCATGCCGGTGGTTGTCACGCTGTACCTGAGTCCTTCAGCTCCGCCGGTGCCGACTTATGGCTCGTGCCAAGTTTCGGGTGCAAGCGGGGCCGCGGGGCCTGTCGGCGTTTCGCTGACGTTTAACGGCTTTTCTCTCGGAGTTTCCGGCGCGTCATTTGACTGTGGAAACGGCAATTCCGCGACGGGCGTTTCCTGCGGCAGCGGCTCGAGCGGAGCTTGTTCGGGAACTTGTTCTTACCCGATGGCGGGTCGCTTCACTCTGGGCGGTTCGGTGCGCAGCGGCGCCGACTCGTTTCCGTGCGGCAATTCTCCCGACAATGCCGTTATCTCCTTGGCTTCCACGCCGACCCCGACTCCGACTGCAACGCCTTTGCCTACTGCGACACCCGCGCCCGCGTGTTCGGTGCGGAGCGCGAGCGGCACCGCAGGAAGCATTACGGTAAGCATTGACTACGGTGGAATGACGGTTTCTTCGTCTTCGATTGACTGCGGAAACGGCAATTCCGCGACTGGAGTGTCTTGCGCGGGAGGGGTTTGTTCCGGCACTTGCGCTTATCCGCGTGCAGGCCGTTTTACTGCAAGGGCGTTGTTGAACGACAGGGACTGCACTAATTCGTTGAACAACGTAGTTGTTTCGCCGGCCGCCACGCCTGTTTCGACGGCGGCGGCAACTGTGATGGCTACTGTTGCTCCTGCCGCAACCGCTTCTCCCGCGCCGGGTGGTTTTCTTGCTCCCCGCGAGCCGGACGCCAACATTTCGGTGGGCGAGTCGGTTGTGTCGCCAAGGGTGACCATAGAGAATGTTCCGACTAGCATTAGTACTGTGGTTTCTTCCGACCAGCCGGTCAGGAACGTGTCGTGCGACTCGCCGCGAGACAATGAAGACAGCCTGTGCAGCTGCTCGCTCTCAGTCCAAGGAACGCAGGGCAATGTGACGAGCTACATAGCCGACTGCACAGTGTCGCCTCCGGTGAGGGGACGGTATTTGATGAGGCTCACGAACGCCCAAGGTCGGACTAAAGATGTTGAATTCATTCTCACCCCCGGCGAGGAAGCGGTTGTGCAGCCCGTCCAGCGTGGGCCTGACTGGACTTTCTACGCCATTGCGGCAGTTGCGCTGCTGTTGTTCGTTGCAATGGTTTACTTCGCTGCAATGAAGCTCGAGGAAATAATTACTTACAAGGAGCGCCTCCTCGAGAAAAAGCAGGGCATCTTGAACGACATGAAGATGCTGAAATACCGCTTGATGAAGCGCGAGCTCGACGAACTGGCGTACAAGAAGGCGTGGGACGCGAAGGAAAAAGAACTCGCCGAAGTCGAGGCCCGCATTGCCGAAGCCGAGAAAAAAGAAAAGGCAAAACCCGCGGGACAAAAAGGGGAAGCAAGCCCCTAGGATGCGCTGGTGCCCAACGCGGCGCGGAATATCTGCCTTATTCTCACGCCCGTTTCGTTGTTGCAGTAGAACGAGTCGTCGCCGATTACTTCAACCGACTTGTTTTCCGGAAAGGCGCGGATGCAGTTGCAGTCCCCCTCGTAAATCAACACGTTCGCTGGGGGACAGGGCTGGCGGGACTTGTTTTCGCCCAAGCAGTACTCGCCGTTTATGCTGACGAGGTTACGGACTTCCTTGGCGGCGCTTCCCAAGGCGCTTGCGACCTCGATCCAAGTGCGCGACATGCATGGAATGGGCTTGTCCTCGGGAACCCTCACCTGCAGCGACAGGTTGGCCGGGGTAAGCGAGTTGCCTATTGCAACCAGTCCGCCTCCATACACTCTGACGCCGTTTATTTCCTCGAATTCCTTGGGAAAAAGCATTCCCTGTCTCGCAATGAGTACGCCCAAGAAGACGACTGCCGCGATTCCCACCGCCAGCGCGACCAAGTAATATCTTTCCTTCAACGCAGTCTGCCTCTCGTATTTTTCATGCAGAAAAGTAGTTAAGTGTTGCGAACGCCAGGACTCCCAGCCAGAGGAAGCGTACGTAAGTCCGCTGCCTGTAAACAGCTATGTGCAGCTTTGCGATTGCTTCGAGCAAGAGGGAGGGAAAGAACCACAGCAGGGCGCTGATTCCCGACAGGAAGGTTTCGCCCGTCCTGCGCAACCTGCGCAGGCGCCATATCGCGTGGTTCATGTCGCCGACGCTTGGAATAGAGTACAGCGCGAGGGACGCGGCCAGCCAGAGCAAGAGAACAGGCCACCACAACCCTTCGTTGGTCGCGACATGCAGTTGTCCGAACGCGTACTGCAGGATGAGTACCGAGGCGACGGCGAGCGCGAAAGGCGCGAACGCCGTTATGACCCCTCCCACGTGGCCGAGGCTTCTGACCTTGATTTCGCCGCCCCGCATGCTCCACAGCCTTGCTTCGGTCACGCGCCCGCCGCTTGCCCACACGGCGAGGGCGTGCGCCAACTCGTGTAAAATCAGTCCCGGGAAGAAGAGGATGTAGAGGTTCGCGCGGTGCCGCTGCAAAAAATTTCCTGCAAAAACGTCGTCCACGAGGTGCATCTCGTGCGACTCTGCTTCCCGCTCGTAATTAGGTTCGCCGGCTTCCAAGGCGTCACACCATCAGCTCGAGCCCTTCTTCAGCCGCAAGGGACTCGCCAAACACGGCCTTTGCCTCTTCCAAGAGCGGCTTTCGGTCGTCGTACCTGTTGCTGAAGTGCGTCAGCAGGAGTTTTTTCGCCCCCGCTTTCCTCGCGGTTTCAGCCGCTTCCCTCGCAGTCGAGTGTTTTTTTTCCTCCGCCAGCTGCCGCTGTTCCTCCGTGAAGCAAGCGTCGTGCACCAGCAGGTCCGCGTTCCTCGCTTCCTGCAAAAGAGTTTTGCAGGGCCGCGTGTCGCCGCTGTAAACTATTTTCTTGCCGGGCTTCAGGAAAGTCACCTGCTCTAGCTTCACTGTTTTCGCACGGCTTGTCTTTTCGTTCTTTATTTTTACGGTTTCCTTGTTCTGGAGTTCAGTGAAGAGCGAGCGGGGAACGCCTAGTTTTTCGGTTTTCTGCAAGTCGAACTTGCGCAACGGCTTTTCCTCCAGCGCAAAGCCCAGGGCTTTGCCGGTGTGCTCGACTTCAAACGCGCGGACGGAGAACAGGCGGCTTTCGAAGACGGGTTTTGGGGACTCGCCGACGTCGAAGACGCGGACGTTAAAGCCCGGCCGCAGTTCCCTCAAGTAAAACAGGGTTTCGAACAGTTTTTGCGTTCCCGCGGGCCCGAAGATGTAAAGCGGGTCTTTGCGGCCGACGAAGTTCATGCTCTGCACGAGCCCAAGCAAGCCGAGAAAGTGGTCGGCGTGCAAGTGGGTAAGGAAAACGCATTTGACTTGGGCGAAGCTCACGCCGTATTTCATCATCTGCCTCTGGCAGCCCTCGCAGCAGTCGAACAGGAAGACGCCGTCGTACTTTACTGCAAAGCACGAGGGAACCCTTTCCCGCGATGGCATTGAAGCACTGCTGCCTAGAACAACTAAACGAATCATTTGAATCCAAGTCAGGTTTAGTTCTCAAAAGTATTAAAACCAGCGTTCCACAAATAATACTCGAATGACTAAAAGACAGCGGAAAGCAACTTCTGCCAGGCTAAGCGCGGCGCCAGCGCAAGCCACGCCTGCGGCCAAAGGCGAGGCATACGGAAAGGAATGGGCGGACTTCAAGACAACCGCCGAAATTCCTGTTCCCGAGCACTTGGCCGACCAGATAATCGGGCAAGAAAAAGGCGTTGAAATCATTCGCAAGGCCGCGAAGCAAAAACGCAACGTTCTCTTGGTGGGAACGCCGGGCACAGGAAAGTCGATGCTGGCCCAAGCCATGGCAGAACTAATTCCAGTCACGCAACTGGAAGACATAATCATAATGCAAAACCCAGTCGACGAAAACCAGCCGAAAGTAAAGATAGTCAAGGCAGGCGAGGGCAGGAAAATGATTGAAGCCGCGCGCATGAAAGCACGCATGAGCGGGGGCAACGTAAACATCGTCATGCTGCTGTTCGTCTTCATCGGCTCCTTCTTCCTACTCTTCTATGGCCGCAAGGAATTCGGCGACGTCATTACCGCCGCCATGTTGATTGGAATGTTTTTCATGGTCGCCGCCCTCGCGTTCGCAACCCAAGTCGGCCGCCGCATGACCCTCCCCGGCTTGGGCGGGCCCGAAGTCGAAGGCATGAAGCTCTTGGTCGACAACGCAGGCAAAAAACGCACGCCCTTCGTCGACGCAACAGGCGCCCGCGCAGGAGCGCTTCTCGGCGATTGCAGGCACGACCCCTACCAAACTCTACTCGGCAGTGGTAACATTTATGTTTGCGGGGGGTCGTCTAAAAAATTGCGGAAAGAAAGTTTTGAAGAGTGTTGGAAAACTTGTTGTCGAAAATATCCCGGTTTAGTCGAGCGCAGGGGGGACTATGAAGCGATAATGCTTCCTAAAAAAGAAAAAATCTACCTTCTGGGCGCTAAAAATGGAAAGGCAGTTCTCAGCAGAATTCTTTCGTTAAACCGCTATCCAATCAACAAGAACGTCATTGAAATCCAAGCAGGCCTCCGCAAAGTGTCCGCTACCTCTGAACACAAATTCTACACTTCGCGCGGTGATGTGCCTGCAAGCAAGCTGCACAAAGGCGATGAAGTAATTGTGCTAAGCTGAGAGGGATTACTGATGGGCAAAAGGTAATTGTTATCGCGGCCAGCATGGTTATTGTCTTGCTAGCGGGCACATGGTGGTTCGGATTTTTTGCTCCATTGAACAACTTTTTCACCCAGAATCCTGATTTGTCGTGCGAGCAGGACTCGGACTGCAAGCTGATTGTCTACCCTGAGTGGGCGAAGTGCGTGGCCTGCGTGTCCTGTCGATCCGCTTACATTAATGATTCCACCGTAATCGCAGTAAATTCAAATTGGGAGCCGTTCTGTCCTTTTCCATATGGCAGTAGAGCGTGCCCCGGTTGTCTTGGGATGGTATGGGGTCCCGATGGGTCTCCTATCTGCTATAGCAATAGCATCCAATGTCACAGTCAGGCCAACATGAAATGCGTCGACAATCAGTGCCAGAAAGTACTTGGCTGAATGCCTCTCCGCATGTGTTTTGGTGATTTGTACTCATCCCGAAAATGTCACGCGTTTCCGCGAGCTTTTCCCATTATTGTATGCCGCTAACAAGAGAAGGCGCCTAGATGCTGAATTCAGTAAACTGGTTAACTATCGCAGGTTAGTTCGTGTGCCAGCGCAAGTATTAAATCAAATGCCTTCAAATAATGCTATTGGATTCTAATGCCTTTAGCTAAAAACGCGAAGCGCCTATCGAAGGCGCGCGTTACTTCCAAAAAAGTCAAAAAGCACGTCGGCTACGTTTACAACGCCACTACTTCGACGGGTAACTACTTTGCGAACGGCGTTCTTGTGCACAACAGCGGCGGCCTCGGCACGCCTGCTTACCTCAGGATCGAGCCGGGCGCGATTCACCGCGCGCACAAGGGAGTGCTGTTCATTGACGAGGCGTCGACGCTGAGGCCGAAGTCGCAGCAAGAGCTGCTGACGGCTTTGCAGGAAAAGAAGTACTCGATCACTGGCCAGAGTGAAATGTCTTCAGGAGCGCAGGTCCGATCGGAGCCTGTCCCATGTGACTTCGTGCTCGTCGCGGCAGGCAACTACCAAGACGTCCAGCGCATGCATCCGGCGCTGCGCAGCAGAATCAGAGGATACGGCTACGAGGTTTACATGGACGAGACCATCGACGACAACGCGGCGAACCGCTTGAAGCTCGCCCAGTTCGTGGCGCAGGAAGTCAAGAAGGACGGCAAGATTCCGCATTTCGATCGGCCGGCCGTGGAGAGAATAGTTAACGAGGCCCGCAAGCGCGCTGGCCGCAAGAACAAGTTGTCGCTCAAGATGCGCGAGCTCGGCGGCCTCCTGCGCGCGGCAGGCGATATTGCGCGCGAAAAAGGCGCCGGCATCGTTTCAGTAGAGCACGTCGAGGCCGCGCTTAAGATTGCGCGCACGCTCGAGCAACAGGCGGCGCAGCAGCTGATCGACGTAAAGAAAGACTACGAGGTCTTCCTATCGAGCGGAAGCCGCGTTGGTTGCGTGAACGGCTTGGCCATAATGGGCGACAGCGGCGTTATCCTTCCGTTGGTTGCGGAAATCGCGCCAAGCGCTTCAAAGGAAGAGGGAAGGATTATCGCGACCGGCAAACTGGGCGAGATCGCGCGCGAGGCGGTGGAGAACGTTAGTGCCATAATCAAGAAGCACACTGGAAAAGACATTTCAAGGTATGACATTCACATCCAGTTCCTGCAGACTTACGAAGGCGGCGTCGAAGGAGACAGCGCAAGCGTTTCCGTTGCGACGGCGGTTATTTCAGCCCTCGAGGAAGTCGAAGTTGACCAAAGCGTTTCAATGACCGGCTCGCTGAGCGTTCGCGGCGAAGTGCTGCCCGTCGGGGGAGTGACTTCCAAAGCCGAGGCAGCCATCGAAGCGGGAATGAAGAAACTTATTCTGCCTGCTTCAAACTATGCCGACTTGGCGTTGAGCGACAGCCAAAGAAAGAAAATAGATATTGTCCAGGCGCGGAACTTGTACGACGTGCTCGTGCACTCGCTGAAGGCCGGCCCCAAGCGCCATGCCCTGCTGTCTAAGATAAGAAAGGAATTCCAGTAGCCTAACGCGCTCGGCACCGGAATTGCTGCTTGAACCTATTGTCCGGGCAGTATGCACGTTCCCCAGAAGCCTTCGTGAGTCTGTCGCGTCTTGTCGCACCAGCCTTGCGCGCAGTCCATGTCGTTGTTGCACGGCGCTCCAACTGGCTGGACGGTTGGCAGGGGCACGCCCTCCGTTGGAACCGGGGTCGGCGTGGCCGTCGGCGTCTCGACCACTATTATTGTCGGAACTGGTGTTGGCGTCGCAGTTGGCGCTGGAGTCGGGGTCCATGCCGGAGTGTAGGCGTATGGCGTTGGGGTTGCGGCCGGCTGGGGCTGGCTGGGCGTGAGCCAAAACAGGAGGGCCACGATTATTACTATTACGCAAGCCACTCCTGCGATGAGGACTGTGTTGTCGGCTGGTTTTCTGCGGACCACGTGCGGCGCTGGGTGCGCTTTGTGGTGCATTGCGCGTCTTGGTTTCATGATAATGTTGTTTCAGGAAGTGGTTTAAAAGTCTTTTGAGAAAGGTTTGCATGCATAGACGCTCGAGAAAACGCGGGGCGCGGGCCGAGGACGCGCTGCTCAAGGAAATTTACGCCAGGTACGGCGCCGGCCGGCCTCAAGCGGAAAGGCCATTGCTTCGATACAGATGGGTCAGGGACGGCGTCTTCGCCGTGCTGGTTTTCCTCGCCGTGTTTGTCGCGTCGCTGGCTGTTTTTCCGTTGTTCTTGGGTCCGGCGGAGCCCGCGGTCGCGTCAGCCATTGGACTGCGCACGGTGGTGCCGGTGCTTTCGTTGTTCGCGGCCATCGCGGCTACGCTCGTGTTCTTTCAGTTGAAGCTGGCCCGCAGGCCAGTCTGAAAAAAAACAAATAGTCGCGGTTCCGTTTGCTAAAAACGATTATAACGGTTTTTTAGGCGCTATCGCCTGCTTTTTTTCACCAAATGCCGATTTTATTTACTGCAGAAACGTTTAAATACTGAGAATAGTAAAGTTCTTCCTCGCGAATTTTGTGAGACGTGGTCGCGAGGTCGGAAAGGCATTCGCGTTTTAAGGATTGCCTCCTTGGGGTTTGTCGCCGGCTCTTGCCGGCGTATGCGCCGGCGGGCGGCTGGCGCACTGGCCTTTCCGACTTCTCGCTCCACTAACCTTTTCTACTGTCTAGCTTTTAGTGCGGCTTTTTTTACAGGAGGTCGGCGTTCGCCGGTTTTCAACGCTTCATTCCCTCACGCGCGATTCTCGTGCGTGCAGGGAACTGCGTAAAAGGCAGAGCGGCAGGCGTACTCAAAAGTAGCGTCGAGCAGGTACTTCCATTGCTTCAGCAAGCCGCTCATTCAACATTCCTTGGCTGTATTACTGCCTCTAATTAAAAAGGGTTTTGCTTAGTACTGGACTATTATCTTTTCGCCGACGTTGCTTATGCGGTCGAGGGGCAGGTCGATTTTCTGGCCGCCCTCGGTTTGGATTATCATCTTTTCTTGCTTGCGGTTGACTCCCACTATCTTGCCGAGCGTTCCGCCTACTTCCGTGTACGCGTCCTTTCCCTCGAGCTGCATGCGTGAGATGATTCGGATCTTGAACGCCTTCGCTAAGTAGACTACCAGCACCATTGCGGCGACGGCGAGGATTATGGTGGTGAAGAAGTCGGCGAAGCCCAGCGTTCCGAGAACCCAGTCCGAGGCGTTGTTTAGAATGAGCCACAACAGGACGACTGCGGTTGACGAGATTACGTGCGTCGGCAGCAGGTACTTCTTTTTCTCGTTGAGGGCCTCGAACACCTTTCCGAGGACTACCAAGAGGAGGGCGACCGGCAGGAGGAGCAGGAAGTCTTTCATGAAGCCCGCCGCGAGCTTGGCCAAGTTAGTGACTCCGAGGGTCTGCATGGCGGCCACGCGCGCCGTCCCAAGCCAGATGGATATGGCTGCCAAGGGAACGGCCGCGAAATAGAAGATAAACCCGAGTTTTTCGTACGAGAAGTTGAACCCGCTCACTCCCCGCAGGAGCGTTTCTTCTATTCCGGTTGCCTTGGCTATGAGGTAGACGCCGAGGAGGGCCACGAAAACCTTGAGGCCGAGGAACTCTGACAGCGCGAACAGCAGCAGCGCGAGGCCGGGAATGCCGAACACGATGCGCGCGTAATGCGGTTCCTTTAGTTTCTCGAAAATTGTGACGTACGTTTTTTCGAGTTCCTTCGCCTGCTTTATGGTGACGGTCTTGACGCTGTTTATCTTGACGCGGCTCTGCACGAGCGGAATGATTTGCTCGTCGGTGGCGCCGTCGCTGATGAACACGCAGGCCTCGGGCTTGTAGTCGGAAACCACTTTCTCGAGTTGTCTCACGATTTCCTTGTCCGCGTGGTAGCCCAGCCTCGGGCTTCCAGTGAGGGTCGCGACCTCCACGTCCGTTTCCTTGCCGAGCTCGTCGTACTGCCTGACTGCCTCGAAAATCGCGTTGGCGTCGGGGTCCTGGGGGTCGGCTATCGCCAGCTTCGTAGCCGCTTCGACGTTGGCCTTGCGGCCCACGACCGGTCCTTTGACGCGCGCTTTTTCGTGCAGGTCGTCGTCCACGTCGACGGCCAGGATGAGCAGCCTGCGTGCCTTTGTTGCCAATTTAATCTTCCTCTTGAAACAATTCTGCGCTATTGTATATAAATAACGCCGCTCAAAATTGTTTTAAACAGGGTCTTTGATTGAACCGGCAGGTAGTAGTCTTCATTGCAATAATCGCGGCAGCCCTCGCCCTATTCTATACGATGCTTGTCGCCAAGATCGCGGTCGCCTTCTTTCTAGTCGGAATAGCCGTGTTGGTAGTGGTTGCCCTCATGTTTCCCCAGCTCGTCGAACTCAAGGAATACGAGCGGGCGGTGGTCTTTCGTGTGGGCAGGTACCACCGCACTGCCGGCCCCGGGTGGATACTCGTCTTTCCCGCAATAGAAAAATACGTTGTAGTTGACATGCGCACCCAGGCAATCGACACCCCGCCGCAGACCATGATTACGAGGGACGACGTGCGCGTCAAGGTCGACGCAGTCCTTTATATCCGCATCGTCGACCCCAAGAAGGCCATTATCGAGGTAAAAGACTACAAGACGGCCGTAATCGAGCTCCTGAGGGCGAACATCCGCAACGCAGTCGGCAAAATGGATTTGGAGGAACTGTTGGAAAAGACCGAGGAGTTGGACACCGAGTTGCACGCCATAATCCAGGCCGCTGCGCAGGACTGGGGAATTTCGACTCACCGCGTTGAAGTCCAGAGCATCGAATTGCCTCCCGAACTCGTCGAGGCAATGAGAAAACGCAAGGAAGCCCTTGAATACAAGGCCCGCGCCGAAACCGAGGCGGCGGCCCGCCAGATTTCGCTCGACATCCTCGACAAGGCCGCAAGCAAGATGAGCGACCGAACCCTCGCCTACTTGTACTTGGACGCCCTCAAGAAAATCTCGGAAGGAAAGAGCAACAAAATCATTTTCCCCCTCGAGTTGTCCCACTTGGCGTCCATGCTCGCGGGCAAACTGACTGAAAAACAGGCCAAGGGGGAAATAACCGAGAAGCCGGATTACTCGGAGATAATCAACTCGCTGGTCGAAGCCTACAAGGAAAAGAAGCGCGACATGATAGAGGAAGCCGCGCAGCAAAAACAGGAAACGAAGGAAGGGCTGAAGCCAGCCGAGCAAAAGCCCGCGGAGCTGGCGCCCGGCCAGAAGAAGCTCGCGCCCTGAACTACTTTCAGACGCCCACTATGCTGCTGGCTTCGATTGCTGCGCCGAGCGCGAGAAAGAGAATCGCCCACGCGGCTAGCTTGAGTATGTCGTACGCTACTCGGCTCCAGTGGCGCTCGGTTCTTTCGCGGCGGATTATCGCGCTGCTCAAAATTCCTCCTGCGAGGGCCGCGAGAAGGTATGCGACGAGTTCCACTGAGCCGTGGGGGAGGAGGCCGAGGAATCCCGCGCCCGCGCCCGCGAGCACCGAGTAAGCCGGGGCTTGGTGGAAAATGAATTCCTTGGCGAAGTTGCCTATGAACACTCCTATTACCGACGCATTCCAAATCAACACGAGCACGGCGCCGGCGCCGTAGACCACCGAGAAGGCGATTATGAGCGCGAGGACGCCTAGGTTGTGCAAGAAAATCGTTTCAAAAACGCTGGTGAAGTCGAGTTGCTGCTGTGGAAAAACGGCGTACCCTGAGAAGAGGCCGCCGATGCCCTCCAGCTCGTTGTTCTGGGCTTCAAAGAGGGTCGTCGACTTGTCGGGGGGAAGCGCCAGGTACCAGAAGCAGAAGCCCGCAATCATTCCAACGAAGAGAGAAGCGAGCGTGAGAACGACGGGAAAGTGCCTTGCGACGGTCCTGCTGCCCCACCTTCTTTCTCCTTCCTCGACCTCGTATTCCTCGTAGTCGAACAACTTGAGCACGAGCGGAACGACGGGGAGCGCGACGAGGGCGGCTAGAAGCAGGCTAGGCGCGTTCGGAAGAAGGTAGTCCGTCGCGAACACGCCTATGCTGACGAAAACGAAACCAAGTATGGCGAGGGCCAAGGGATTGTGTTCGGCGCCTTGGGGCGAAAACAGGGATTCAAGCACCATGAAAAACTTCTTGGGCTACTCGTTTAAATTAGTGGCGTTGGCCGGCCACTTGTTTTTAAACGACGTTTTGCTTACGCCTTGGGGGTGCTTTTCCGTTGCCGCAGGAACCCGAGGCATGGCTTGCCAACGCGTTGTTTTTCGGAGCAAAACTGGAATTGAAGATGTTTGAGTGTTACGACGAACTTGTTGAAAGACTGCCTAAACCGGAGTTGAAGAAACAGGCTGCCGCGATTCGGACGCAGGAGGTCGAGCACCTCGTGTTGTCCGGAGAAGTGGTTCGAGGGGTTGTCGCAAACCCATTTCTCGCAAAACAGCCTGTTTGCTTCGAGGAGGGAAAGGAGCTCGAGGAACTCGTAGGAAAAGATTACGCCGAAATACTGGTTTCTCCTTCGGGAAGCGTTTCGGAACTGCTTGGTTACTGTTTTAAGGTGGAGTCGTTTTACGAAACCGCTTACGCGAAATTGG
>JBFMEM010000009.1:0-15724 GCA_040753335.1 Microcaldota archaeon | reverse complement strand
AAATCCTGGTTCCGTTGCGTGGCGCGGTGGTGCCGGCGGCGTTTGTTTACTCGCACCGGCTGGATTTCACGAAAAGCAATTTCAGCTTCATTCCCGCCAGCGGCTTCATCTTCGAGTCTGGCCAAACCATTCGCAGGTACTTGAGGAACTACTTGGACGAAGCCATTGCAAAAACGCGCAATCCGTTGAGCGTCGTCATAGTGGACGAAGCCAAGAGCGGGAGAGTAATGTACGGCTTGTACCAGAAGTTCAGGGAAGTGCAGGCGGACTTGGCGAGGCGCGACGCCGAACAAAAGTGCGCGGGCTTCATTGAAAACCGCGACTTCTCGTACTTCGAGGAAATAAGGCGCGACGCGGAAAAGAAAATGGATTTCGACCAGCGCCAGGAGGAAGCGGCGTTGAAGCAGCTGCCTAGGAAGGAGAAACTGACGCTCGTGAAGCAGAACGGCGACTACACGGCGGAAGGCGTCGTGTTGCTCAACGCATTGAAGAAACACTTCGGGTTCGACGCCGAAAACCTGTTCAGCCACCGCCTGCTGGTGGAACAAAAGCTGGCGGCTTCGCTCAACCCCCGGTTCAAGGGAGAACTGAGGCTGGCCGGCGAGGAAGGCGCCGCGGCCGCCGAGCGCACGAAGGCACGCATTTCCGAGCCCTTGCGCGCGGCCGAGGACTTGAAGAAAGTTTTTCCGCTGCTTGCACCCTACTTCGCCCTACTTCGCGAAGGACTTGGGGGAAGTGGCGAACAACGAGTTGGTCCGGCGCGCGGACAACCTGTGGCTCAACAGCGAAACGCATTCCCGGCTTTTAGCCAACCGCGGCCTCTACGAAGCCACTTTCGCCACGCTTGCGAACTACCGGCTTGCCTCGCTGCTGGACGGCCTCCGCGGCGTACACGGACGCGCCAAGCTCGACTCGAAGGCGCTGCAGAACGCGGTGGCGACGCTGATTCAAAAGTCGAGGGAGGAAAAGGCGGGCCGCAAGCGCGAACTCGGAATGCGGATTGCGCGCTTGAAGGCGGACTTTGTGGTGGAACTGGGTTCGCGCGCTCCCGATGCGGCGAAGATAGCGGAACTCGGCGAGGAAATGAAGGAACTCGCCAGGACCTACAGCAAGTACTCGACTCAAGCGCAGCTGAAAATGATTGGACTGCACGGCGTGGACAACTTCATAACCACGCTCGGATACGCGAGGCTGAAGGACGAGGGAGTGGTCTCGCAGGTTGACGCCAACAAAATCGTTACAATGGACAATCCCTCGACTCCCGTGACTTACGAACAGGAGGGCGGGCGTTACTCTCACAAGCCCCTGTACCTGCCCGGCTCGCGCGAGTTCCTGGAGCTGTCGACGCAGGCGGGAAAGCACGTGGACGCAAGGCGGTTCAGCTCCTTCTTCGGAGACCTGCAGAAGCGAATGCGCGACGACCTGCGCTACGTGCGGGAAGTCCAGCTGTCGCTGTTCCGCAGGTTCTAAGGAAAGCGCCGGGAAAAGCTTTTTTTATGCGGCGGACGAAGTTTGTTCGGTGGCTGAAAATGAGCGTCGTGAAATACTATCATTGGACAGAGCACTGGATGCCGTTCCACAAGGAACACTTTCTCGTCGACGAGCACTTGCTTCCTCTCGGGCGACACAAGGTTTTGGTGGTGCACGCGAGGCCTGTGGGCAGTCCGCGGTTTGGAAGCGACTTCTTCCGAGTGCCGGGAGTTGTTGTGAAATACAAAGCAAAAGAAAGCCCGATGGGCATCGCCGTTTCGCTGGTGCGGCCGCTGACCGCCAAGGAAATAAAACAGTTCAAGAAAGTCGTGGAGCAAGAGCAGAGAAAAGGCGTGTTAGAAAAAGCGCCGGTTACTTATTGGTAAGTGGTTTTTTGCGCGGGGTTTCCCCAATTATTTCAGTGGTGCTGCTGCTTGCAGTCGCGGCAATCGCCGCCGCAGGCGTCTGCACGTGGACCAGCGGACTGCAGACAAAACCGCCGACGGCTTCCACGCCAAGCGAACGGCCGGCGGCACTGGCTACGCTTACTCCAACGCCAACTGCGCTGGTCTCGTGAAGTGCTAGCCGCGCTTGATCGCGCCGAGCCACTCAACGCCACTGGACGCTCTTTCCTAAACGGTATTAAAGTGTTTCGGCAACTAATTATTTCGTGGCAGACGAAAAGAAAAATGCCGGCAGGTACTTGATAGTCCACGGGAAAGCCAAGGTCGGCGGCGGGGAAGGAGAGGGCAGAAAACCACCAGGCGAGCTGGCGAAGGCGCTGATGGAATACATTAGAAGAACATCCGTTCCGCCGGCGCGGGAGGCGCAAGAGCGTCCCACCAGACCTCCGGCCAAGAAACCGGCTGCGCCTCAGTTTGAAGACACGCTTACTGGAATGCCTTCTCCGCAACTGCCTCGTATAACGGGCCGCACGCTCTTCGACGAGTTGTTCGGCCATTTGCCTGTTGAAGTACTTGGCTACGCGGCGCGCGGCGGCCCCTTGCCCGCGCCTCTTTCGGAAACCGAGAAACAGCTTATAATACAGCGCATCAAAGACCTGCGTCTGGCTAAGGAAATGACTAACCCGTTGAACGCCGGCGCGGCGCGGCAGTTCCTGGAGGCCATTCGCTGGGAAACGCGTATGGTCGAAAAACTCGAGCAACACGGTTTTCCGCGCGGCGTGCCCGAACCTCGCTTCTTTCTCCCCTTCGGCGGGCCCGCCCGCGGCAGAGGGGATTTTCCCACTCGCTTCAGGGCGCTGGAGGCCTTGGCGTGGGCGGACTCGGCCAAGAGAGAGTGGCGCGACCCCGTTGAGCTGAGGAAAATGCGCGACGAGGGACTGAAGCGAATCCTGGCGCACCGACTCGGGGAAGACGCGGCCAAAAGTTTTGAAGCCCTTTCGCGCCACGTAAGGGAAGAAGTGCTGGAGGCCGTAAAGAGGTACGAGGAACTGCGGCATTCGCTGCACGAAAAAGGCTTCGACAAAAGCCTGCCGATCACCCACGGCTTGAGCGAGGCGCTTGACGTGCTTCCGACTCCGTTAAGCGAGCACTTGCCTGAGCTCGACCGCCAGCTGGAAACGCTGTACAAAATGCGGCGGTTGTCTCACGACGAAATCGCGCGGTACGCCAATTACGCGCGCAGAATCGGCGCACGCGAGTAAAACGCCGGCGAGCAGCATGGCCCCAGATTTCTCGTGGTGAAAAAAAAATGCGCGGGCGGCAGGAATTAAAGGCATTTTGTAGTGAATTGTTTTCATGGTGACGCAGCAGCAGTACGAAAAACACCGTCGTCAAGTCGCCACGACACTCGTCTTCAGCAAAAAAGGAAATGCCGTGCTTGACTACATCGACGGCCTGCCGGTTTCAATAGACGAAAAAGACGCGATGCTGGACAGCGTTGAAAACATCGCGGCGGCCGTAAACTCTACTCAGGTGCGCGACATCGTGGTTGACTACGTCCATGCGCTGAGTTCCAAAACGAGGACAAAAAAACTCTTTACGCCACAGGCTTTTGCGCAAGTGCTGGAAACCGCGGCTAGGAGAATGACGGGAGTCAGGAAAGAGCACCAGGCGCACGCGGTGCTGCGCGCGTTCAACGACTTGGCCGAACACCGCGTTTTAGGCACTCGGCCTTACGTGGACGTTGCAGTCAAGCTTGCCGCCGACCCGACGGTAAACGGAGCGCAGTTCCAGGCAATCACGTCGGTTTTGGAAGAGTGTTTCAAAGGCGTTGCGGTAACGCCGCAGCACTTCAAAGAATTTTTCGCGAAACTGGAGAAAACTTACGAAGCGGCTGAACGGCACGGGCTTCCGCACAACGACTACGCGCGAGGGTCGGGGTACGGAAACGTCTTCAAGTTCATGAAGGCCGCGTTTGAGGCGGCGCCGAGCCGGTTGAACCACCACCAAGCCAGGGACTTGATTGCCTTGACGACTCACGCCATTGAAGGCAAGGCACCGCTTTCCAGCGTGTCTCAACTGCTTGCAAACTCGGCGTTGGCTTTCGGCACGCAGTCGCCGGCGCAGATTACTAAGACTATCGAGTTGCTTGACCGGACTGTTGCACGGCAAGGCGGCGCGGCCGCGGGCGAAACGGCTGACCAAATGACTTCTCACCCCGCAAGTCACGACGTGAGGCTGCGCGTGGTTGAAAAAGCGTTGCAAAACCAGGTGAAGCCCCACCGCGCGCTTGAAGTGCACGGCAGTGCGTGGAAGGAAAACGCGGCGCGCGCGGCCGACGTCGAGGAAGGAATCGAGGGCGGCGTCTTGCTTGGGCCGGAGGGGTGCAGGCAGTTGAACCAAGAGCCTATTTCAAGAAAGGGCTTTCTGGCGCGGGCGAGAAAAACAGTGGCCGAACTGGCGACCAGAAAACCACGCGATTCTTTCGAAAGGGAATTGCGCGAACTGCATTATTGACGCCGCGTACGCGTTTGTTTATTTTCTTGCACTTTTTTGCAGGTTTGCGTGAAGCGCCAGCACTCGTCGTCGCTGGCATTCCAAACTGCCTCGTGTTTTTTTGCACAGATTCAAAGCAACGATGAAGTCTTCCAACGCGTTCAATTCTGCGTTGGCCACGGAAACAGTTACTTTCATGGCGCACCACCTCTAAAGCCGCCGCGGAAAAACAAACCGCAATGCAGCTAGCGTGTCGGAAACTCGATTATGAGCCGGCGTTCTTTGGCTTGCGGGATTATTATCGGCTTTGAGTCTTTTGTCGCTCCGACTATCTGGGCTACTCTTTTTCGGATTGAGATTGCGAGGTTGCCGCCCACTTTGTAGACTGTCGAGGGCTCGGGGCCGAACAAGCCGAGTTCCTTCATTTTCGCCTCTATTTTAGTGGCTTCGGGCGAGCTGAAAATCTGTTCGCCGCACGCGGAGCAGACTTCCGCCTTGAAGTGGCCCACGAAAATGCCGTGCTTGACTACGTCTACTTCTTTTACCGTCAGTTTTCCTTTTTCGCAAACAGGGCACTTCATTACAATCACCTTGTGCGGTAACACGTTATTACGAGCCAGTAACCTCTTTCTTTTTGCGCGACCACTTCGACGTCGCGGTACCTGAACTTGAACTTCTTTTCCGAAAGCCGGACCGTGTACTCCGACTTTTTCAACGCCGCCTCGACTTCCTGGCCGCTTATCTTCTCGTCCGACATCGAGTCGACGATCGCGTGCCGCGTGTATTTGACGCGCATTCACCCGCCCCTCAATTATAACTTGTTTAACTTATTAAACTTTTCGACTTTTTTCCGCATTGTTCTTCGCAGCGCTAAGCCGCATAAAACGAACAAACTCCCTGCTTTTAAGGCGCGAACCCAGTGGCTTGCCAGTGGGTTCTGCGCAAAGCGTTAAATCCGCGTTTTGAGTTCGTTGTTTTCATGAAGTTCAGGAAGCTTGTTTTGTACGACTTGTCCACCAAGCCGCTTGAAAAAGAGTTGCTTAAGCAGTTGAAGCAATTCGCTTACGAAGTTTCAGTGGTTTCGGTGCCGCGCGAGTACTGCCGTGGTTTGAAACCGTTTCACTTGCGTGGCGCGGACGCGCTCGTAACGCGCTTGTTCGATTTCTATGATGACCGGCTTTTTGAGAAATCAAACCTCAAGTACGTCGGTGCGATGCACACCGACGTTTCGCACTTCAACCTCGAACTTCTGAAACGAAAGGGAATTAGTCTCTGCAACGTCCCCGAATACTCGACTGAATCGACGGCGGAACTAACGATTTCGGCTTTGCTCAACATTTCGCGCCAGACTCACGACGCAATGAACTTCGTCAAGCAAGGAAACTGGGGTTTCGAGGGCTTTCTCGGATGGGAACTGAAAGGCAAGACGCTGGGAGTAATAGGGTTGGGAAAAATCGGCGGCCGCGTCGCCGAGTTGGCGCAATGCTTTGGAATGAAGGTAATCTACTACTCGAGGTCTAGGAAAAAACTGCGGGGAACCCGCTTTGTTTCACTGGAAAAACTGTTGAAGGAAAGCGAAGTGGTTTCCCTCCACTGCAGCCTCTCTCCGCAAACACGCAACCTGCTGAACTGCCGGAGACTCGCTTTAATGAAAAAGGGAGCCGTCTTGCTTGACTCCGCGCGCTCGGAACTGGTCGACTTAAACGCCTTGCATTCCTTATGCAAGCGCAAGCGGCTTTACGCCTGGTTCGAAGCAATTGAAGACGCCAAAACCAGGGCAAAATTCAGGAAATTGGACAACGTTTACCTAACTCCGCACTTCGGCTGGGCAACCAAAGAAGCACAACAACGCCTCCGCGAAACCACGCTCGCCAACATCAAAGCCTTCCTCAACCAACGCCCACAAAACACGGTTGAGTAAACGGCTGCGTAAAAGTAGTGAAGCTAGTGCTTCGCTAGTTCGACGAGGGCGGGGCGGTTTGAAGCGATTACTTCGTCGAATAACTGGGAAAAAGACTTTGCTTTCTTTCGCGTCCTGCGTTTTTTGACTGCCATATCAAGCATTTTCGTCACGGCCTTATTTTAATTCTTTGTTCGAGCCAGCGCTTTACGCTAGAAGTTGATTCCTTTCCACTGGCAACTGAAAGCGTGAACTTTACCAACTCTTCCTGGTCGCGCGTGTCAAGCGGCAAGCCGTTTCTCTTCAAGAACGCCAGCGTAAGCGTGACCGCGGTTCTCTTGTTGCCTTCCACGAAAGCATGCGCTTTGCCGGCAACGAAATTCAGCAAATATGCGGCCTTGAGCAACAGCGCCTCACGCTCGGGCTTGTCGTTGTACTTGTACTTCAGCGCATCAACCAAGTGCTCTACAGCTGCCTCGTTTGAAACAACGAAAGGGTCGCCGTTCACTGCCGTTGCCTTGCGGTTGGCTTCAACAATCTCTTTCTTCGAAGGGAACTTCACGAACAACACAACCCATCTGACGAATAAAAAGGCCAAACCCAGTGGCTTGCCGGTGGGTTGCGCAAAGCATTAAATCCCGTCGCGTGCCTTAGTTGCTTCATGCAAATCCTTGTTTTCGGAGACTGCAACGTTTACGGCAAGTGGGACGTGCAAGGCGGTTGGGTCCAGCGGATGAAAAGTTTTTTGGACGAAAAACACTTGGCGGCCAACGCCGGCGACTTGAGTGCCTTGAACGGCGAGTACTGCTTCGTCTACTCGGTTGGAGTTGACGGCGAAAAAACCAGTGACTTGCTTGAAAGATTCGAGTTCGAAGCAAGGCAGCGCGTAAAAAGAGGCGGCGAAACCATTGCCGTGTTTGAGTTGGGCGTTGCCGACTCGCAGTTCGTGCAAAGCAAGAATGCCCTCAGGACTCCGCCAGAAAAATTTGCGGAAAACCTGCGTAAACTGGCTGGCGCATCAAAGAAAATGGGTTTCAAAACAGTGTTCGTGGGATTGACTCCGGTTGACGAAAGAAAAACGAGCCCGCTCGCTTGGAACAAAGACAAGCACTACAAAAACGAGTACGTCAAAAAATACGACGAACTACTGCAAAAAACCTGCAAACAAAACAAAGTCAGCTACATCAAACTATACGACAAAATCACTTACGCCGACTTACAAGACGGCTTGCACCCCAACTCCAAAGGACACGAAAAAATCTTTCAAACCGTGAAAAAACAACTTACTGAAAACAAGTTGATTTGAAGGTAATTCATTTGGCGAGAATCCTGGCCGTAGCGAATTTTCATCCCAACGAAGGCGGAGTGATTGCGGCGCGGCAGATTGCGGAAAAACTGCAGGGCTTGGGGCATGAGGTGTTTCGAGAAACTGCCTTTCGCAGGCAGCCGCCTTTCGGCGGAAGCGCTTTTGGAGCGGAAGGCCGACGACAGTCTTTCCACGAGATTCCGCGACCGCGGCACGCTGCGCATTGCCCGCGCGGTGGGCAGGCACGTGGTTGACGCGATTTTAGACGTTCACACTACTGACAAGAGGTTGTACGCGCAGCCCGACCGAAGGCAGTCCGAGTGGCGGCACGAGTGGGTGCCGCCTTACAGCCAGTCTAAAACCAATTCTAAAGGCAAGTTTGCGCACGAAGTGACGGTGCACGCGCGGCCGGAGGAACCCGGCCAGTGGCCCGCCGAGTACACGCTTGAATTGCCTGCGGAGACGAAGCCGTTGCCTGCGCGCTGGAAGAAAAAGCTTGCGGGCTTGAAGCTTTCGGCCGACGACCGCAAGTACTTGCGAGTCCACAAACCCGTTCGCTTGAGCGACGAGACTGCCGCTAAAATAGCGCGCGCTTTCCACAAGCGCGTAGCAAAATACTAGCGACGCCGTTCAGCCGGCTAGGAAGCTCCACCAGGGAGAATCTATTTTTTCGATTGCCGGTTTGGGTGTTTACCGTCGCCGTAACGTCTATTTGCACTGGGAAGAATAACAGGAAGTTGGCGCTCTTGTGGCCGTGCACCACGTAAGTCCGCGTGCCTTCCTGGTTGAATGCAATGGAGTCTATTTGTTCCATTGAAGTTGCGGCACCGCGTTTGCCACCGCTTGGCTCACGTCTTCCCCCTTGAAAAAAATCACGAGCACGAGGATTACCGCGATTGCCGCCAGGGAAAAATAAAGCAATTTTTTTGACTCGGCCTTTTTCGGCATGCTACAACCTGCCCTCCGTTAATTTACTATGTGAACAAAACAAGAGAAAAACCCCCCTTTAAACACCCCCTCCCACCGGCTTGCCAGCGGGTCTGCTGGAAAGCCATTTAAGTCCCCAAAAACTTATTCGTCATAGAGTCAGAGGCTTTGTGAAACCGTCAGTCGACGTAACCTAAAAGACTGTGGAAGACTCGCCCGAACAACTTCGGGAAATTCCTCATTTTTCCTTTTCCTCGCTTAACAATAGTTTACAATACTTAAAGATAAGCTAAAGATAATTAACAAAACCAGCCCAAGAACAAGAAAAAAATAAAAGGGCCGCAAGCACCGGAAGGAACTGACAAGACCACGTCGCAAGGCCGGTGACCATTGCTTATTTAAAAGTGAATTTGCAGGAGTGTAGACGTGAAATTCGTTTACTTACTTGGCATTGCGCTCGTCTTCAGCATACTACTCTATGGTTGCACCGAGCAACTAAAGGGAGCCGGCACGCCCTGTTCAAACAACACCGAGTGCCTCTCGTTTAAGTGCCAAAACGGCTTCTGCGTAGCATCACAAGAAAATCAAAGCTGCCGCGAAAAGACGGACTGCGCGCAAGGATATACCTGCCAGAACAGCCGTTGTGTAAAAGCCGATCCACTATGTGGCCTAAAGGTACAACTGCCTTCAATAGCTACTTTTTTTGCAGTTCTACTTGGTGCAGCTATATTCCTAGGATTCACGAAACACCCCCTCGGCGCAACGACAGTTGGCGGAGCTAGCCTAATTTTACTAGTGCTCTCACTCTTCCTGTTTTTCAAAGTCGGGCCTTGCTAATGTAAGAGAAAACACGCGAAAGAGGAAGGTTGAATGCCGCGTATTGAAATAGTCGCCATTAGCGAGAAGCAAATTTATTCCATCGGCAAGGTCGAAGTTAGTCACAAAGGGGAGGTTTACTTCCTTCCTAAAATCAAGCAAAGCAAGGCTCACTACTCTAGACACGCTAGCGGAAAAACCGTCTTTACAGCGGACAACCGCAAGAGCTGCATACGAACGACTCGACCAATTGATGATTTCAAAGGAATTGAAGACGTAGGAACGACGCTCATTTTTTCCGACAACCTAAACATGTTTCACGAATACAAGCCGACCAAAAACGACGGGGTATTCGAAATAGACCTACGCAAGCATGGCCCCACGACCTTTTTTGTATGGACGGGCATCCTGACTGAAGAAGGCCGCTCTCAATTTAAGGAGTTTTACAAAGAACAACCCAAAAGACAAGCTCGCCTGTTCGACAATGTCCGCCCAATGATTGGAATAATTGCCTTCGAAGTAAAACCAACTAAACTATATTCGTGATAAAATGATTGATTGGGTACTCTCGTTTAATCCAAAGAAGGGACCTTTCGCAGTTGATGGCTGGATATTGGTTTGGCCAAAAGAATTCTTTGAAAAATTGACCGAAGAAGAGAAAAAAGCCGTTCGGCTACATGAAGTCGGACACTCAAAAGCACCACTAAAAGTAGCTCTCTCGCCCCACCTCCTTCTAGGCCGCCTAATAAGCCTGTTCCACGTTTACGTCTTAATTAAAAGATTCCGGTTATACCTCAATAGTCAGCTACGGAATAAGCTCAGAAATGCAGACACGGAATGCGAGGCTTTTGCCGACGCGTACGCAATAAAAAACGGCGTTAGCACCAAAACAATAAAACGCGCGCTGGAAAAACTGCAGCTAGACCAAAAAGACCTAGATTTTCGTCTTCTGGCTCTTAACCGAGCTAAACAAATTATAGCCAACCACGAGTATGCCTCCCACCTTACCCACTGAACCCAGACCCACCGGCAAACCACTGGCGAAGGCGTTTAATAACCGGGCTAAACTTATTTTTGTGTGATTGAAGTGGAAACGCATTGCGGGTATGAGGGCAAGTTCTCCAATCAAGTTGCATCGAACGTTGAACAGGTCGCTTTATCCCGACTTTCACCCGACCAGCGAGAATGGGTTAAACAAAATTGTGCGGCTTTGGGTGTTGACCTGTCTTTCGCCGGCGTACGCGAGTCAGAACGAACAAAACACGTTCACCGATTGCACCCCTATCTAGGCAAATTCATCCCGCAACTCGTCGACGTTTTCCTAGAAAAATATTTCAAAGAAGGACAATGCATTCTCGACCCCTTTGCCGGTTCCGCAACTACCCTTGTGGAAGCGAATACTCTCAAAATGAACTCGATAGGCGTAGAATTGTCAGAATTCAGTTATTTGATTGGGAAAGTCAAGACAACTGAATATGATTTGAATCTGCTCGAAAAGGAAGTAAAAGATATTCTGGCCAAAACCAGTTTATTCAGTAGAAGAATAGAGAGCAATCAGAATTCGCTCGTCGAAGATAAAGCATATTTGTCAGATGTTACCGACTACTTCAAAACATGGTATTCTGACCGCGCGATAAAGGAAATTTATCACTATCGGAGCTTGATACCGGAATACAATTACCAAGATGTTTTGAAAGTTATTCTAAGTCGCTCTGCACGTTCGGCGCGTCAAATAGCGCACTATGATCTAGCGAGGCCCCTAAAACCAGTAAAACAAAAATATTGGTGCATAAAGCACAACCGTTACTGCGAACCCATCGGCGAGGCACTGAAGTTCATTACGCGGTATAGTTTTGACACAATCGACCGAATTCGTGAATTCGACAAACTTAGAACAAATTGCGAAATGACTCTACTGCAAAGCGATTCTAGGAAAATAAGATTGCCTCATGATGAAATAAATGGCATATTTACTTCGCCGCCCTACCTCGGCTTAATTGATTACCACGACCAGCACAAGTACGCTTACGACTTGTTCGATTTCAAGGAATTCAAAGATGCGGAGATAGGTTCCACCCGAAATGGAAAAAGCAACCCGAACGCGAAGGCAGAATACCAGCAAAGCATTGAAGACGTTTTCAAAAATGTTTCGCCCTACTTGACTGATGATGCCAAAATATTCATCGTTGTAAACGACAAACGCGGAATTTATCCCGCCATCGCTGATGAATGCGGCTTCAAGACTAAACGCGTTTTTCACAGGCCGGTTTTGTTCCGGACAGAGCGAGACAACTTTACTTTCACGGAGAGTATTTACCATTTCGAGAAAAATTAAGCGAGACTTATTTCCATGGCTTTAGATAGAGAACAAAAAACTGAGATAGCAAAACACTTGCGAGAAAAGATATCAGAGAAGCTTGAGTCCTATGCTCGAGAAACAACACCAATGCCGTTCCATACCCGCCTTTTCGGCGAAGAGAGGATGGCTACCTATTCTTTCATACAATCTTGCAATACTATGCTCGGAACCTCGATTTTCGAGCAGGTTGCCGAGATCATAGCTAAACCTCACTTCGCAGAGGTTAGTACTCAGTACGACCTTAGAGGCAAAATCAGTAATGAAGAGGTGGCAGTGATCGAAGAAATTTTAAGGAGTTTGACCTCCGCTAAAACGAGTGCCGACAAACTGAATGAGGTTAAACGCATACTCTCAGTCAAGCCTTCAAAATCAAAAACTGAAAAATCGCGCGTAGACCTACGAGTGGTAGACAAAAACGGTTTGGAGTATTTTTTTGACGTTACTTCCCCAAAACCAAACATGAAAGAATTCAAAGAACTCAAACGTAAATTACTTACTTGGACTGCCTTGTCTAAGAAACCCGTGGTTACAGCGTTGGCTATTCCCTACAACCCTTACCACCCGCAACCTTACGAAAGATGGACACTCCGCGGACTTTACGACCTAAAAAATGAGGTTTTTGTTGAACAAGATTTCTGGGATTTTCTTGGTGGCAAAGGTGCATTCTTTGATTTACTGCAGATTTTCGAGGAAGTCGGCCGAGAATTGAACCCAAAAATCAACACAAAAATAAGCGAGATAGCAAAAGCGACTAGACAAAAATCTTTGTAATCGACTTAAGAACAAAGCTCGGCTATTTACAACGCAAACTAATCCCCAAAAACATATGATGGTCTAGTGAATCCTAGCACTTAAGAAAACTAGAAATCGGCTTTGTTAGGAGAGGCATTTTTTCTCTTGAAACACTAATCGCCTTGAACTTGCCGCTTCTTGGTTTGGCATTTTTAAGATAATCACCAATTTCAATGGCAGCCAGGCCATACTTCTTTCCTTTAAATCTGAACAAGTCATCGAAAAGTGCTTCGTCGGCCGCGTATTTTATTTTATAAACGTAAACCAGCAGCGCCGTAGCATGGAAAACTTTAGACCACTGCGCTAAATAAACGCCGTCGTCTTTGGTTATCCAATTCTCCCAATAATTTTTACCTATTTTAGATTCGTAAGGAAATTGTTTTCCCTTTATATCTATCAAAAGTAGTTTCTTATTCTTGGAAACGACAATAAAATCAAAATTTTTTACTTTTCTTCCTCTGAAGATGGGCCGCCTTGCTTCGTTTATTGCAAGATATAATAATTGGTGTTGTCTCAGAAAAGCTTCGAATGCAAGCTCATAATTGCTATATTTTCCCTTGCGCTTGGTCAAAAAAATTCCTCACAAATTCATACTTTTATGAACCATTATTTTTCTTTATTTTCGCCGTTTTCGGGGTTGTCGTTGGCGCGTCTGGGTCGTTCTTTTCCTTTTTTGGCCAGGGGATAGAGTAGGTGGACTTCTTCTGGAGCGCCTTCCTTCTCCCACTTCGCAAAATAATCGGCAAAGTTCTTGGCAGACAAAGTAAAGCGGTTCGTCAAGTAATACGTCTGGTCTTCGTGCTTCAGCATTCCAATTCGGACGCCGTAGTCCAAGTAACGCTTCCAAGTGGACGCCGGCAGTTCGCCGGGACAATCCTTTAGCTTCAACGCCCCTCTGCTTTTCACGAGCGACAGCGCCCACGCAAAACGGTAGGCCATGGTCTCGTTGTCGAACAAAACGTCTGCAATGGGCCGCAACGAAACGTTCTTCAAACGCTCTTTGAACGGAGCCGGCTCCCACTCAAAATACTTCAAATTCATTCAAAATCACTTCCCAAATTTTTTCTGAAAAAACCAACTCGTTCCATATCCGTGAAACGATTTCGATGAATATAAAACTTTTGGCGTGTTTTCCTTGAAACCACTTGTTTTCGCTTTTTTTAAACCTGTTTTTGGTGCTAGGGCACGCCCCCTTCGCCACGACTACTTGGTTTCTATATTTACGGAATTTTTCTTGCGAAGTTGCCCTAATGCACGCCAATTTCTTGCCGCAGATATGAAATTCGAGAAAACGAGCAAAAACGCGTTTCATGGTTTTGAAAAATGGGGAGTTATAGTTTTTTGTAAACGAATATTTCGTCGAAGTATTTTTTGCCCCTCTTCAGGCCTCGCGGAAGCCGTCCGTATTCCTTGAAGCCGAGTTTTTCGTAAAACCTTCTTGCTCTCAAGTTGTCTGAAAAGACGCCAGAATAAAGGAGTTCAATGCCTTCCTTTTGCAGTACTGGAAAAAGCGTTCGGAAGATCGTTTCGGCCAAGCCAGTTCCTTGGGCGGCTTTGCTGAAGGCGATCCAAAACCTTGCGCAATGCGAATTCCGCTCCAAGTCGGGCCTGAAGCCAATCAAGCCCACTATTTTGCCGTCTTGTTCTACGCACAGTCTCTTGGCGCCGTCTTTCTTCGGCTTTTTGGGCTTTGTCTTTCCTTCGTGAAGCAGCCAGTGGTGTATGTCTGGCTCGTTCAACAAAGTAGCGCTTTGAACGGCGTCCTTGGCCGTGGTTTTCCTCAAGACGTACTTCCGGCCATTGAAAAACAAGGTTAGCGGAGCAAACTCAGAAAAATTCTTCAACTTTTTTTGCAAAACCAAACCCCTCCAAATTCATACTCGTATGAACGCCGTCATTTATTTAGGCACGCCGCCTCGCACTCGAACGCGGCCACTGGGTCTTGCATCAAATTGCACGCGTCGGTGCACGAAATGCATTCGTTAAGCAAGGGATTTTCGGCCAACCGGCAGTTTCCGTCGATCACTTCGCACGACGCGTACTGCCGGCAGCCGTCGCCTAACGCGTACATCGCAGTACACGCCTCCGGCGGGTTGGGCCCGCACTGGAAGTCGGTTCCATGGCAGTTCAGCAGCCCGCACTTCTGCGGCTGGGAAAAAACAATGAATACGAGCGAGGCCAGCACGACGACAATCAAGCCGACGAACAAAAACAATGCCACGCTTTTTTTCAAATCAACGCCTCAAAAACGTGCTGCAAGCGAGTGTTGCGCAACTGCTTTAAATAAGGTTTGCGCAGTTATTTTACAAACTAATAGAGGAACTCCAATAGTACGTAAAGTTTCAAGGAAAGAAGTTTGCTTAGTCAAAAAAGCAGTTTTAACTGAGATGGCAAAAATCAACTCAGGAAAAACTAAAACGCATTCTTTCGCACAAGTAATGAAAAACGCTAAAACAAAGCAAAAAATTCGTTAAAAATAAAGTTCATACCAATACTAACTAAATTCATTGTTTTGTCGTTTACTACGAATACTATTATAACACAATTAACAGCAAATACTCAGTAAAACAAGTTTACTAAGTAAATGCTATACAAATTTTTTGTGGTGCAGCGAAAACTGTTTCATTGCCTCGTGGCCGCGCGGTTTTGGCGCCTCCGGAGCCGGCCTCGACAGCGCTTGGGAAACCATTTTGTCGCGCACTCCTAAGAGGTAAGCAATGGCATCGTTCAACGAAGTTTTCCTCTTGTTCTGCAGTTGCAAGTGTGCTGCGATCTCGTGCATCTTTTGATACGTGTCGTCGCTTACTCTCACTAATTTCGCCATTTCCAAAACGCCTCCTTTTGCGTAGATGCTGTTTACAAAGTTACTGAACTAAACAAATCAACGAAGTATATATAGTTTACCTCCGAATAGAAATGAAACTACTGCGCAGTTAATAAAATGCGTTCAGAGTCGTTTTGCGCCTCTACTTGGCGACGCACCTGCCTACTTGAGCGCCGCGACGTAAACGTACTTCACGTTTTTAGTGGTTCGGTTGGCGACCGAGTGGCTTGTCCGCGGCGGAATGAACGCCGCACAGCCCGTTGGCACGTCGTTCGGGGTCTGGCCGAGGAAGACGGTCGCGGTTCCCTCGAGGACTATCAGAGCCTCGTCGCCCTCGCCGGTGAAGTGCAAAGGCACTGCTTGGCCCGGCGAGAGCACGACGCAACCCGCTTTCAGCGACGTAGTCAGCGGCGGCCTGGCTAAACTGCCT
>JBFMEM010000008.1:0-16328 GCA_040753335.1 Microcaldota archaeon | reverse complement strand
CAGCTTACCGCGGCGGCGCGACTCTTCCGCCTTGCGAAGAACCGCCTTCCGAAGAAGGCGGGTGGGCGTGGCCGACCGAAGGCGAAATATCCGGATTGTGGCACGCTGACAAAGGCGGCCACACTGGAATAGACATTTCAAACTCCCGTGGAACCCCGGTTGTAGCCGCTTTCGCGTTCACCGTGACGAAGGCTAAGAACGAGCCGAACACTCCTGAGTGCCAGCAGTGGTACATCGATTGCGGCAAGCACGGCGAATTCAATTCAAGCGCGGCCTGCGGCAACCGCCCCAAGCCCCCGAACTGCGGAACGTGCGGAAAGCAAGTGCAGGGCAAGGACTCGGATGGTAGGATTCACTTGTATTGCCACTTGGAAGAAGTGCTAGTGCGCGTCGGAGACCAGGTCAAGCCATGCCAGAAAATAGGCGTGATGGGCGCGACCGGCAACGCGCGGTACGCGGTTCACTTGCACTACGGAGTTTTCCAAGACCGCTGCTGCAAGCGCGCTGACTGCATCGACCCCGCGCCGTTCCTCGCCAACGGAAACGGCGAGGTGGTGCGCTTCGGCCAGCAGACGACGTCGTTCCCGGGGCGCCACTGCGACGTAATCTACGACCCGCCGGCGCATTGAATCGCTTTTTATTTTCGTCCCGCCTCAATAATTCCGCTAGGGGGTCGTAGTATAACCTGGCAGCACGGCAGTCCCCTGACAAGGGGGCCGAAGCTCCAGAAGCACTGACTTGATGGAGTAATGAGCTCGCAGGGGCAGTGATTAGCCGGGAGAAACCTGCATATCCGAGTTCAAATCTCGGCGACCCCACTCAAGGTTTTTTGGTTGAACGTGGAAGTCGAAATAAAGTACGACGTGCCCGACGCCAGCGAAATGCGCGGTGCGCTGGAGCGCCATGGCAGGTTGTTCAAGACCGACCGGCAGGTTGACTCTTACTACAGTCCGCCGCACAAGGACTTTTACGCCCTCGCGAGGCCGGTTGAGTACCTGCGCGTGCGCGAGTACGGTGGCCGCGCGTCGTTCGACTACAAGTTCGTTTACCACGAGAACGGCCGGCGCACTCACTCCGACGAGTACGAGACAATGGTCGGCAGTCCGGAGAAACTTAAGAAAATCCTTTCGCTCCTCGGCTTCAAGGAACTCTGCGTAGTCGACAAGAAGCGCTCGATGTTCGACTGCGGCGACTTCCATGTCTGCCTTGACGAAATCACGGAACTCGGCGCCTTCATTGAAGTTGAGTCGCAGAAGGACTTCGGTGGAGTTAACGCAACGCGTGCCGCGATAGAAAACTTTGTTGAGGAAAAGCGTTTGCCGGTCGGTGGAATGTCGGAACGCGCGGGCTATCCCGACCTGATTCTTGCCAAGAAAGGCTTGTTCAAAATTCCGGGCGGGCAGTAGCGCTGGAAAAAAGGTTGGTTGGAAACGGGGCTTTCGAAAAAAGCGTTAAACGACTCCCTCAAGAAAGACGTCGCGCAGGAAATTGCGGAACTCAAGAAGAAAATTGCGGAACAAGGGTAAGCGGAAATTACTTGGAAAACTGCGTCAGTTCCGTTTCCAGTTTTTTTGGCCAAATCGTCAACGTCGTTGTAGCGGATTACCTTCAGTAAGTTAGGCATTCCGAGAACCATTACCGACACGCTGCTGCCCTCTTTCGCCAATGCAATGATTGGAATGTTGTGGTCGTATGCCATTTGGAATTCCATGCCCACGCCATGAGAAGGACTTGAGACTTCGCCTATGAACAAGTCGCATTTCGTAATAGTTTCTATTGTTCTTTTGTAGAATTCCCTCGGGCTTTCCTTAGAATCCCAAAAGTCAGGGTAGGTTCCAATAACTTTGTCAAAGAATTTTTCGCAGAGCTTCATCAA
This sequence comes from Microcaldota archaeon, assembly GCA_040753335.1. Lineage (GTDB taxonomy): Archaea > Micrarchaeota > Micrarchaeia > Norongarragalinales > UBA8480 > UBA8480. The sequence goes on along the minus strand of JBFMEM010000008.1, from coordinate 14,452 downwards.
CGTCTTGTAAACTGGGAGATAATCTTGCCCAAACAAGTGAATTGGGCCGAACACGTATGCCGTTTTCACAGTCCTCAATCTAGTTATCAAAGTTAATAAGTTTTGGCAGCGTACTGCCTGTGGTGATACAATAATAGTTGCTGGCTGTGACGAGGCGGGACGTAATCGAACAGGCTCGCGAGCCTGATTGATTTCCCAAAGGCTGCGTCATAGGCTCTCTGGTAGTAGGCGTTTTTGCTGCGGAAGCGGAGTGGGACCGGGAGCTCCGCGAAATGGGCGTCAGGGACTCGAAGCAGCTGTCGCCGGCGCGGCGCGAGGAAATCGCGGCCAAGCTGCGCAACGTGGGCAAGCACCTGCTTATTCGTATTACCGCCGAGGAACTCACGCAGCTAATGAACAAGGGAATAAGCCTGAACGAGATAGAAGCCATGAAAATCGGCGAGGCGCTCGGCGAATTGCAGGGCGACCTTGCGAGAAGAAAGCACGAGTTCGGAAAGGTGTTCGTCGACTCGCCGGACCCGGTTCCGTCGAAGTTCGAGCGCCGGATACGCAAGTACTTCCACGTTCCCAACGCGGGTAAAGTCAGGATAGTTTGCGACCACAAGGCGGAAAACAAGTATCCGACGGTTGCAGCCGCTTCTATCCTGGCGAAAGTGGACCGCGACGCGGAACTCGAGAAAATAAAGAAGAGGCTCGGCGTAGACTTCGGTTCGGGTTACACGAGCGACGAACGCACTGCAAAGTACGTCCGCGAACACCACGCCGACCCCGAGTTACAGCCGTTCTTGCGCCACAAGTGGGAGACGGTAAAGCGCTTGAAGTGCCCCCACGTCGATTTGACGAAATACCTCTAGAACGTCGTCGCGACGGCCGCTTTTTCAATCAACAGGTCTTCCAACGCGTATTCCTTTAGGGCCGCGTCGCTTACTTCGAATATTTTTTGCAGGGTTTTCTCTGCCTTCCTTCTTTCCGCGTCGCTTGGCGCGTACGTTTTTCCGACCGCCGCAAGCGTGCCCGCACTCAACTCGTCTTCGGCGGTCAACGCAACTTTCCTGCCGAGCGGTTTCGTGAACTCGAGGGCTCGGTCGATATTGCTGGTCCCAGCTATTTTGCAGAGCCAGAGAAGGTCCGGGGAACGCGTTTCCTGCTGCAAAGATTTATAAGTCAGGAAAAGAGTATATTTCAGAAATCGCTGGAAAAAACCTATTTCTGGCCTCGTCAGGATGAACGGCGAGGCCTGCGTCTTCCTCAGCAACCGAATGGTTTCGTCCAACGAGTGCGCGCAGTCGAGGAAATAGGTTTTCACAACAAGTTTTATGCAAGCGGAAGTAAAATTGTTTTCGGGGGATTCAAAATGGTTCAGTACCACAAGTCCGCAAAGACGAAGCTCGGCGGAGCCGGCGGAAAAAGGCGCGCGCTGCGCGACAAGCGCCTGGCCCACTGCGGAGGCTTTTTCGCCAAGCCCAAGTTCGAGCGGGAAGGCAAGGAAGAACGGCGCGAGCTGCGGAGGCTCAAAGGCGGCGGCAGAAAGGTCGTCGCAAGGCAGGTAACGTACGCCAACGTCGCCTCCGGCGCTGCGGTGAAGAAAGTCAAGATACTCAATGTTGTGGCTTCGCCGGACAACCCCCATTTTTCGCGGGAAAACCTGGTGACGAAAGGCGCGTTGATAGAAACCGAGTTGGGAAAAGCCAGGGTGACTAGCAGGCCCGGCCAGGAAGGAACCGTAAACGCCGTGCTCGAAAAAGTTGCAAAAACATAGGCTTAAATACAACCTGCTTCATTTGTTTAAATACTTATCGGTTTTTGGGCGTTTTTCGTTTTTGTCAGCTCACTCCCACCAAGATGATGAAATGGATTTCGAGGTGCTGAGGTTAACCGCCAACGGCAACCTCTTGCTGCGCAGTCCGTCCAACGAGGGGGTGGCCGGTAAAATGACTTTGTACGCCGGCAGAAAGGCAGTGGCGGAAGTTTTTGACACAATCGCGTCGGTAGACAATCCTTTTTATCTCGCCAAGCCGCACGCCGCGTCGACGGAGTTGGTGGGAAAAACGCTTTCCAGCAAGAAGGTGAAGTGAAAAATGAAGTGCCCGGAATGCAACAGCGACAAGCTCAGGAAGCACAGCGGCCGAGGCGAACTCGTTTGCGCCGACTGCGGACTCGTCATTGAAGAGAACTTGATTCAAGAGGGCCCGGAGTGGCGCGCCTTCGACGCCGAGCAGAGGGCAAGCCGCGCCCGCACCGGCGCTCCGTTGAAGTACATGTCGCCCAACAAGGGGCTCGTCACGGAAATCGACCAGTACAACCGCGACGTGCGCGGCGGAAGAATCGCGCCTTCGCAGCAGGCCCAGATGTACCGCATGCGCAAGTGGCACAAGCGCGCTTCAATCAGCAACAGCATCGAACGCAACCTCGCCATCGCTCTCACGGAATTAAACCGCGTCGCGTCGCACTTGGGTCTCAGCGAAAGCATTCGCGAAGCCAGCGCCCTCCTCTACCGCAAGTGCGTCGAGAAGGGCTTGATTCGCGGAAGGCAGATAGAGAGCGTCGTAAGCGCAGTGGTTTACGCAATCTGCAGGCAGTACGGCATTCCTAGGACGCTGGACGAAATCAGCAACGTCGCCGAGATTCCAAAGAAGGAAATAGGCCGCACTTACCGCCTCATCACGCAGGAACTGGAGCTGAAGGTTCCGCTGACCAACCCCGTGTTTTACATAACGCGCTTCATAACCGCGTTGAAGCTCTCCGGCGAAACCCAGCACAAGGCAGTGGAAATCCTCAACGACGCGATAAAGAAGGGCTTGATTTCGGGGCGCGGGCCAATGGGCGTCGCGGCCGCCACCGTCTACATCGCCTCGGTTATTACGGGCGAGCGCAGGACGCAAAAGGAAGTCGCGGACGTCGCGGGAGTAACGGAAGTCACCATCCGCAACCGCTACCGCGAGCTCAAGAAAGCCCTTGACTTGAAAGTAAGCATCTGAGCGCCCAATGAAGCCCCTGCCTGCCGCCGAAAGCGGTTTTCACGCGCTAGTCGTAAGGCAGGACCCCTTTTCCTCCAACGCCTTTTTCTGCAGGGGGGAATCTTCTTTTGTCAAAGTTTTTTCCGCCGAACTGCTGGAGGAACGCAAGGCCTATTTCGTTCAGGCGGAGTGCCGCGAAACGCCTTCCGGCTTGGAAGCACACGCCGAAAAAACGGTTCCTTTAGCCGAAAAAGAGGAAACGGCATTAAAGCAATTGATTGAAGTCCAAGTCGCCGAGCAGACGGCGTGCCGCGAGCCGCCGCTGTTGTTCGAAGACGAGGGCCTGCGCAAACTTATTCCTTCGGCGAAGAAGTGTGCGCAGAGGATAATGCGCGCGGCGCAGCAACTGCGGCCGATTGTTCTGCGGCACCACGACGACGGCGACGGCGTGTGCGGCGGGCTGTGCATACGCGCGGCAATAATCGATTACTTCAAGCGCTGCAGAATTCCTTCGTTCAACTCCCAGTTGAGGATAGTTCAAACCGGTTCGTCCATTTACTCCGTTTCCGACGCGCGGCAGGACGCACTTGAAGCTGGCCCGGTAAAACCGCTGCTGGTTTTAGTCGACTTCGGTTCAAGCGATGAAAGTAATGAAAGCCGCGAAGCAAGGCAGGAGGCGCTTGCGTCTGGATTCGAGATACTCTGCATCGACCATCACCCGTACTTGCAAAAACCGAGCGAGGTGTCGGAACTTGTTTCCCCTTTTGTTTTCGGCTTGAACTCCGACTACTGCGCCGGACTCCTGGCGTACGAAGTTGCTTCAGCAATAGCCGACGTCCCTGTTGAATGGGCGTGGACTGCGTTGAAAAGCGACAACAGCCGTTTTGCGCGCAGGGAATTCGAAAAACAAGCGACGGCGTTGGACTACCTGATTCTGGACTCGCCGACTCCAAGGCCATTGGACTACTACGAGCAACTGCTTTCAGACAACCCTTCCGTGGAAAACGCGTTCGCCGTCGCCTCCGCGAAAGTGGCGCGCGCCACCGAGAACGCAATCAAGCACGCGGAAGTCATTGACCTGGGCCCGGGCAAGGCATTGCTCGTTAAAGTGGGAAAAGTGCTTTCCAAAAAAGTCCGCTATCCCTCCAAAGGAAGGTTGATGAACGCTTTGCACACCAAGTATTCCGAGAAGCTGGACTGCCCGCTCGCGAGCATAGGCTACGAAGGTGACAAGATAGTGTTGCGCGCAAACCGCAAGATGGCGGCAGCGGGATTTGACGCCAATGTTATAATCCAGGAACTCAAGCGCGAAATGCCGTCGGTAGTCGAATCGGGGGGCGGCCATAACGTGGCCGCTTCGATGAAGGTCAAGCCGGAAAAGGCTTCGGAAGTAGTGCAAGTTTTTCTCGTGAAAGCGCGTCAGCAGCTTGCCAATCGCTAAACTAATTAACGCTTAAAAATATTATTTGATGGGATGGCATTGAACGAAGCAGCTGATTACCGCAACAAGTACAGCGTGTACAAGCCGAACAAGGCGGGCAGCGGAGCTGCGGTGCAGTTCGACTTGAACAAGGACAAGCGCTGCGTCTTCGTGGAAGCCGCAAGGCAGACTGCAGTTCCCGCGGGCAGCACGGCGCAGCACGCGTTCGACTGGGCGAACAAGCTCGTCTTCAAACTGGGGGCGACCGACGTTGGAAAGCTGCTTACCGTGCTCGAAGGCCGCGTGAAGGCCGTTGACTTGTTTCACGACCCAAGCAAGGGAGGCTACACGCTTGCCGCCGAAACGAAAAACTCGGCGCTGAGCCTCGCGAAAGGCGAGTACGGCTTTTTCCTAAAAGTGTCGTCCCAAGCAAGGGACGGCGCGGTTCAAGCAATAACCCTCGGCGTTTCGGAGGACGAGGCAGCGCTGCTGAGGGTATTGTTTGCCAAGGCAATAGAGTCGATTTACGGCTGGTGAGCCTTCAGTTCCTTCTCGAACTTGTAGGCAAGCATTTTGTAAACCAGCTTTGCCGCCGTAAAGTCGGGCGCGTGCAAGCCGTTGATGGGCGACAGTTCTACTACGTCGAATCCGACGACGTTTTTTTCGGCGAAGACCTTGCGCAGCAAGGCAAGCGTCTCGTTCCACAACAGTCCGCCGGGCTCCGGCGTTCCTGTTGACGGCATTATCGAGGGATCGAAGGCGTCGATGTCGAACGTTATGTAAACGTCTTCGTCGAGCGAGTCAAGAATTCGTCCAGGCTTCCACTCGGCTTTTTCCCTCGCCCAGAAAATCTTGGTCTTGCCCTTGCTCCACTCGAGCGATTCTTTGTCTGTGGATCGGATTCCCGCCTGAACCGCCCTGCACCCGTCTTCGATTATTCTCCGCATCGTGCATGCGTGGCTGTACCTCGATTCATCGTACTCGTCGCGCAGGTCGGCGTGCGCGTCGAACTGCAACACGGAGAGGCAAGGAAACTTTTTCTTCGCCGCGCGCACCGTGCCCACCGAAATAGAGTGCTCGCCGCCGATTACTACCGGAAACTTGTCGCTGGCAAAAATTTTTTCAACCGCCTTCTGCACTGCGCCGACTGCCTTCTCCGGGTCGGAAGGCGGCCGCAGTTCCTCGAGCGTGGCGATGCCGAGCGAGTCCGGCTCGGTCGCCGTTTCGTCGTCGTATGACTCCAGTTCCTTCGACGCATCGATGATCGCGGCAGGGCCCTGCGCCGCGCCGTACGCGTAAGAAGCAGTTCCCTCGTAGGCAACGGGCAGTACGGCAATCCTCGCCCCTGCGCCTTCCGGACGGCCGAGGAAAGTGTTTGGAATGCTGGCGTGTATTTTGCTGAACCGCATCTGCCTCAAGCCTTTCCCATTCTTTCCAAAACCGCTTTTACTATGAGCGGCCACGCGATGGTCGCGTCTGCAAAGACTTCCGCCTGCATTCCGCCTTCCTTTCTTGAAACAAGCTTGCCCCACGACACGCTTTCGGAGTAAGTGCACCCTGAGAGGCCGCCCCAGAAAGCTGGCTCAGGGCAGATGCGCACGGCGTAAAAGAATTTTTTAGCGCTTCCTCTCTTTAACAACGAGGGGTACCTGCGTTCTACTGCTTCAAGGTAGGGCGCGACTTGCTGCGCCCAGTTGCGCGGCACGCCGCCGCCCACAGTGAATATCCCTATCTTTTTTGCGTCGGCTACTCTTTTGCTGTAGTCGCGCAAGTCCTTGAACGCATTGAACGCGATTGGCTTCTTCCCGTTCGACTCGGCCAGCCGGTTGTAGATATCAAAGTCGAGTGCTAGTTCGGAGTCCGTGAATGCAGGAACGTACACCGGCACGTTGTTGGCGTAGGCGGACTTGAGTATTGCACGACTTTCGGAAGGCGTGTTTTCGGCGAGGTATCCTCCTATGATGCGGTGTAGTTCGTGCGACGAGAGGACGGCATCCGACTCGACTTTGGAGAGAATTTTGTCAAGCAAGTTCCACGTGTCGTCCAAGTTTTTTTCCAGCTCAAGCGTGTCGTAGACGCGGTTGTAACCCATTTCGTAGAGCTGTTCGTCGCTCATGGCCGGGTCGTGCTTGAAGTGAGTCATTCCGGCTGCTTCGACGAGGCCGTGCGCCATGAGCGCGCCGGTGGAAATCACTGCGTCGACCATGCCATTGTCTATCATGTCGCAGACGACGAGCCCCATTTTTGCGACGGTCATTGCGCCGGATAGCGTAAGCACTTTGAAGCAGTCCTTGTCTTTCGCCATTGCCTCGAGGACGTCCGCCGCCTCGCCCAAGTTCCTGGCGCCGAAGGCGGTTTTCGACATTCCCTTCACCAAGTCGTTCACCGAGCGCACCTTGCCCAAGTCAAGCGACTGGACTGGCTGGAGCTTGTCGCTGAAGCCATTGTGGAGGTCAGCCTCGCTTCGCACTTCCGTTCTGGCCATGCAAAATCACTGAGAGTTTTTCGCTTGGCTGGAATAAAATACCCGCGCAATTTGGGCGCGTCAGTCGACGAACACTATTTCCGCGGGCGAAAAGCCGTTGAAAGGCGAGGCAATGGCGTTGGCGTAAGCGCCCGTGTTAGGGCTGACGACGACGTCGCCGACGTCGAGCTCGGGCAGCCAGATGCTTTTTGCGATGACGTCGTAGCTGTCGCACGTCGGCCCGGCAAGCACGCTGCGGATTTTCTTGCCGCGCCGGCTGCACGCGAAGTCGAAGTGCCACCTGCTGGCGTGCACGTCCGCAAAGTCCTGGTAGTAGCCGTCGTCCAAGTAGTACCAAATCACTCCCTTGCGCTTGCTTTTCCCAATCACTCTCATGACCAGGTCGCATGCGTCGCCGACGACGTACCGGCCGGGCTCGCAGAAGATGTTTATTGCCGGCGGCACGTACTCGTCGAGCATTTTAGCGGTCTGTTGGAGGAAGGTCTTCGGCTCGCAGCCTCCGTTGTGGCCGTTTCCGTACGCGACCGGAAAGCCGCCGCCGATGTCAACAGTGTCCAGTTTTATTCCGTCCTTCTTTGCCTCGCGCACGATGCGCATTGCGTTCTCGAGCGCGGAGTTGAAGGCGTCGGCCTTGCTGCACTGGCTGCCGATGTGGAAACACACGCCAATCGGGTTCAAGCCCAGTTTCTTGGCCTTGTTGAGCAGCCGCGTGGCCTGCGCGGGGTCGCAGCCGAACTTGATGCTGAGCTTGTAGTAAGCCGCGTCGTTCTGCGCGGCGATTCTCAACAACACGTCGCTCTCTGGCGCGTGGCGCGCGAGTTTCTTGAGTTCCTCGTCGTTGTCGAACACGAAGGCCTCTACTCCGACGTTGTAGGCCCTCACTATGTCCCCCTGTGACTTGACTGGGTTGGCGTAAAGCATTCGCGTCGCGTCGACGCCCAGGTCAACCAGAGTTTCGATTTCCTTGAAGGATGCGACGTCGAAGTTGGCGCCGAGTTCCTTCAAGACGTTAAGCACTCCCTTGTGGGGGTTGGCCTTCACCGCGTAGTATATCTTGCACCGCGGCAGTTGCTTTTCAAGAGACTGGTAGTTGTGCTTGAGCTTGCTTTTGCTTATGACGAGGAGGGGCGAGCCATGTTTTGCGACGAGCGTCTTTGCCTTTCGGAAGTTGAGAATCATTTGGCGTCATTTCTTTGAATCGCGTTGGGGCTACAACAATAATGCGCGTTGAATAAAAAAGTATTGCCCGAGAAAAGAATCAGGTCGGCAGCGACTGCTGTTTTTCGGGGCTGGGCGCGCGCGTTTGCCCGGGCATCACGAACACTGCCGCGACGACGACGCTAGTCCACAGTCCGTTCTTGTCGCACACCGCGGACTGCGTTACGTTCGTCGTGCGCACTATTTTTCCGCTTATCTTGAAGATCTGCTCGCGCTCGTCCCACGCCTGGTCCGCGTCGAACTCTATTCCGAGGGTGGACGCGAGCATGGAAGCGGCCAGGTCTTCGGCGTACTCGCCGGCCTTTTCCTCGGTCTGGCCGAAGGAATGGTGTTCGCTCAAGTAGCCGTGCGCCGTTTTTTCGGAGGGAATTGCGGCGCCGATGCTGGCGGCAATCAACCGGTTGGGCTCGTTGGAGGCGTTCCTGCTCATTACGACGAAGGCGATCTGGCCGGGCCGCAGGTACTCCAAGCCGTTTTTCTGGGGAATTGTTTCGCAGCCGGGCGGCAGGATGCTCGACACGGTGACGAGGTTGCACTGCTGTATTCCGGCGTCGCGCAGCGCGAGTTCAAATGAATGCAGTTGTTCCTTGTGCCTGCCAACTCCCTTGGTGAAAAAAACTTTTTCAGGAATCATTCAACCGACTTTGCGCGGCCCTACATAAAAATATATTGCTTGCCGGCAATTAACTTGCATGAAATTCTTCGTCAGCACCCCCCTCTACTACACGAACGCCTCTCTTCACCTGGGCCACGCCTACACCACAATCGCGGCCGACGTAATCGCGCGCTACAAGAGAATGCGCGGCTTCGAAGTGTTTTTCCTCACCGGAACGGACGAACACGGCTCGAAGGTCGAGAAAGCCGCGGTTGCCGCCGGAAAGCGGCCGAAGGAATTCGTCGACGAACTCATTCCGGAAATAAAGCGGTTGTGGGAACGGCTCGGGATTTCCTACGACCATTTCGTCCGGACTACAGACGACTACCACGAGCGCCAGGTGCAGGAAGTGCTGCAGAAACTCTACGACAAGGGCGACATCTACAAGGGAACCTACGAAGGGTGGTACTGCCTCCCGTGCGAAAGCTTTTGGACCGACCTGCAACTCGCGGAAGGAAAGTGCCCGGACTGCGGGCGCGAAGTCCAAAAGTCAAAGGAAGAGACTTACTTCTTCAAAATGTCCAAGTACCGGCAGAAGCTGCTGGAACTCTTCGAGGAAAACAAGGGCTTCGTCCAGCCGGAGTTCAGGCGCGCAGAGGTCCTGAACTTCTTCAAGGACGAGCTCAAGGACCTGTCGATAAGCCGGGCGACCTTGAAGTGGGGCATCCCGCTTCCATTCGACTCTTCGCACGTTGCCTACGTGTGGTTCGACGCCTTGTTCAACTACTGGACTGCCCTCGCGCACGACGGAAACAAAAAGCGCCAGGCCACCTTCTGGCCCGCCGACCTGCACTTGGTCGGCAAGGAGATTCTCCGCTTTCACGCAGTCTACTGGCCGGCAATGCTTTTCGCCGCGGGTCTGCCCGCCTCCAGCTCCGTATACGCCCACGGCTGGTGGACTGTCGAGGGAGAAAAAATGTCGAAAAGCAGGGGCAACGTCGTCGACCCCGACGAGGTCATAGACAAGTACGGCGCCGACGCCTTCCGCTACTTCCTGCTCCGCGAAGTGCCGTTTGGAATGGACGGCGACTTTTCGGAAAAAGCGTTGGTACAGCGGATAAACAACGACCTGGCCTCCGAGTACGGCAACCTCCTCAACCGCACGCTGGTAATGGTCGAACGCTATTCAAAGGCACTGATTCCCCAAGCGGGGCCGAAGGCGGAAAAAGAGGCCGCGCTCGCCGCCGCGGCCGGAAAATGCGTCGCGTTCTACGCGCAGAAAATGGATTCATACGAGTTCCACCACGCGCTTGAAGGAATTTGGGAGTTCGTCAAGGAAGCCAACAAGTACGTCAACGACTGCGAACCGTGGAACTTGGCGAAAAACAACGACGCGCGACTCAACACCGTGCTGGCGTGCTTAGCCGAGTCGCTTCGCCTCGCCACGGTCTTGCTCGCGCCGTTCATTCCCTTCAAGGCCGACGAGGCATGGAAGCAACTGGGCTATTCTGGAAAGGCGTCGGAACAGCGGTTCGAGGCAGCGAAGTGGGGCTTGTTCAAGCCGGGCACGAGGACAGCGCGGGCCGGGGTTTTGTTTCAGCAAGTAAAGTGAATTCATTGGCTGAACAATCTTTGCTCGATAAAGTAACGGCGTTGCGCGAAAGCGTGAGGGAAAAAACCCTTTCCCAACCCGAGGTTGACAGCCTCGCGGCGGGCTTGGCGGAAGCAAAAAATAGCTTCAGGCCAAACGACTCGGAGGAGAGGTTTGCGCTTGCAGACGGCAAAGGCAACGCCACTGGCGTCAGCGCCCCGCGTTGGCTCTGTCACTTGCTTGGCTTGAGCCACTTGGGTGCGTTGTGCTTGTTGACTTGGAAAAACAGAGGTCTTGGCGACTGCCTTATCCTGCAGGTGCGCAGCTTCACCAAACTCGATTTTCCAGGTTGCGTCGGGTTTTCGGTGGGCGGACACGTTGCAGCAGGCGAGTCCGTCGAACAGGCGCTGTGGCGCGAGGCGCGCGAGGAAATGGGGCTCAAAGCCGAGGATTTTGCGGCAAAGCCGCGTTCCATTGGGCGCGTCTTCGACTGTAACGAGGTTCGTGAAAAAAATTTTTTCGATTCAGAGTGGGACGAGCTTTACTTGACCGAGCTGACTGACGAGGGAGTGAAGAACATTCGTTTTGAGGATGCTGAAGTTTCCGCGTTATACTTCTGTCGAGTTGACGAAGCCGCGGCCTTGCTCCAGCAAAAACACGTTAAGCTTGCAAGCAACTTGGTGCACTTGCTGCCTTTTTACCTGAAGGCGCTTTGCCAAGGCTAGCGCACTAGCGATTTACTGGCTTGGCTTACTTGTACTTGTGGGGCCTGGGGGAGTAAAAGCGGTCGGACTTAGGCGGGTCCAACACGACTGGCTGCGCAACTGGCTGGCGCACTGCCGACCTGAACGAGCCGAAGTTTTCGACCATGAACTGCGCTTGCTTGGGCGTGCACTTGGCGGCCTTGCGCACTTCCGCGGCCAGCTTCTTTTTCCTTCCCTCGTTTTCCGCCGCTTGCGCGAGCTCGTCTGCCGACAGCTTCTGCTTCTCGACCGCCTTCACCGCGCGTTCGATCATTCTCCTGCCCGCGTCCAACTGCTTTTGGCCGAAGCTGGTCTCGCGGCTTTTCAGCATTCGGCCGTGCCTTGCGACAAAGGTTAGAAGAAGGTCGAAGTCGTTCCTGTCCATGCTGAAAGATATTCTCTCTCGTAATATTTATACCCTGCGCCGCAGCGCGCCGAGTAAGCGAAACGCTCTTATATGCGGCGCGGATGGCTTTTGGAGAGGTGATTTTGTCGATGCCAAAAACTGTCGAGAAAGGCGGGGAAGAATGCGGTTATACCTGCTGGGCAAAGAGAATGCTTGTGGTAATACTTATTTTCCTAGTATTCTACATCTTCCTGCGCTACGTAATGAACTACCTTGACCCAACGCTCAACTCGAGCTGGCTTGCAGTCGCGACCGCGATTCTCGCGCTGGGAGCAACCAAGTGCGCTTGCGTGAAATAAGTCGGCCAGCCGCCCTCCGGCGGCCTGTTTTTTAAATTGCGGCCAGCGGACGCCTTGCGCGCAGCGCTCCGCTGCCGTCGCCCTGCCGCTCACGTTATTTTCGCTTGCGGCCCAGCCACGCGAAGTAAGCGAATGCAATGCCTAGGGAGACGAGCAGGCCCTCTCGCGCCCATTTTGCCGCTTCCTCGGCCAAGTAGTATTTGTTGAAGTCGCCGGACGCGATGTGAAAGTGGGCCGCGACGAGCGTCAATGCGATGGCCGCGCCGATAAAGAGCCACGCGGCCTTCTTCGCTTTTTCCTCGAAATTCATTCTAATGCACTTCCCTGAACAGCCGCGGCCGCTTCCAGTACTTGCGTTCAAGCATTCGCTTCACGCGCGCCTTCAGCCGCTTTGGAATCGGGAAAAAATAGTGGGTCGAACCGCCTGCCTTCACGGACTGGAGGGGCGGCCACGGCTCTCGCTCGTCCAACGGCAGGGTTTCCACGTGCCGGCCAAGGACTTCAAACACTCGGCCTTCCTTTCTCACGAGCAGGCGGCCGCCGGCTTCCTCGCCGTCAGGGTGCGGCACGGGTATCACTCCGAAGTCAAGCAAAGGATTGCGTAAAACGGATTTTTTCTGAAGGCGTTTTTTCAACAACTCCGCTTTGCTTGGCGGCAGCGGAAAGTAATAGTGCAACGAATGCCTTCGTTCAAACAAGGTAAGCGGGGGGTCGGCCGCGCCCTGCGTCGCGACGTGCCAGCCGATGGGCTCGTGCGCGCCGGCGTCGAAAACAACGTTGCCCCCGTCTTCCTCGGGGCTGCGCAGCAAGATGATTCGTCTCCCAACGGCCTCGGCATTCTCGCTCAAAATGGCTTCACTTGGAGAACTAAGGGGCCTAAGCAAATAAATAGAGAGTGCTCCAGCCGGGATTTGAACCCGGGTTACAGGCTTGAAAGGCCTGGATCCTTGGCCGGACTAGATGACTGGAGCAATGCGTAGTATTCTGTCGCTCAACTATTAAATTGGTTTTTGAACGCTAAAAGAGGCACGCGGTCAAAAACAACTGAAAGGAGGTCAAGTTTTCAGCAAGTATTCCCGCCAAGGCCGTTTTGCCAGCGTTTCTGCGGCAACAAAGGCCTCTGGCCGGCGCCTTGCTTTCTCTACCCCGAGTTTGAACAGGCGCAGCAGAAAACCGGCGTTGACGACTTCCCCCGACACATTCACTCGCTCGCGCCACTCGCTTGCTTTCTCGAGCGCGTGCGCCACCAACAGCGAGCCGACTCCCCGGCCGCTCGGCTCGACGAACAGCCATCCTGAAGGGGACTCCATGTCGGCGTATGGTTGGGAAGCGTATTTCTTGCGCAGTATAGGCAGGAAGCCGTAGACGCTCTCGCCGGTGGGGTGCAGGGCGGCGTATGCGTAAGCTTCTTGAACAACTTGCTTGAGCGAAGTGCCGCCAATCGATTTTTCTATTCCGCGGCCTTCGTTAACGCCGTGCTTTAGTTCGACGAGCAGCACGGGCTCTCCCTTGTGAGTTGTTCCGGCTAGCGTGCGCGAAACGCGCCAGTCGGCCAGTGGAAGGCCTAGTTCGCTCAACTGCTTTTCCAACAGCCGCTTTACGCGGGCTTCCTGAATTTCCACGAAAAAATTAGGGCCCTTCAGGATATAAACTCAACCCGCTCTTGCCGGTCAATTACTGCTTGCGGAAAACGCAGCTGCCGGTTTTTCCGCTAAACTCTCCCTGGGCCGTTTCGGAGGGGGGAGGGGTCACGTCTCCCGAAATTTCGTTGTCGGAAATCGAGGTGGGTATAAACCCAATGGTAAAGAAGGACATTTTTTGGCCGGAGAAAACAAATACGGCGATATCCGCTTCCCCTTCATCGATGGCGGGCGAGGAGTAACAGTCGGGATCATACCCATGATAATCATAAACGGCTCTCCACCTAAGCGGGCCGTGGCCCTCCATGCTTCTCTCTTCTCGTAGTGCGGCCACCAAACTCGATGGAAAAGTAAAAGTAAATTGCACGGTTTCGTCAAGCCTCGCGCCCTCCTCGCACCCTACTCCGTGGAAGGGCTGTACGGTCGTGCACGACCCGGACCACGTTTCCTCGCGCGCTTGCGGCGAGGGCGTTGCCGTCGGCAGGGAAACTAGGGCGCCGCCGAGGCGCTGGGTCACTGCAATGAAGTCTTCGCCTGCGCCGATGGGGGCTGCGAACGACGTTCCCTCCAGTCCGCGCGGGGGCGTGCGGCACTCTATTCCACTGCCGTGATTGCTGTACGAAGCCACTGCCGTGCCGTCGGCGTTGTTGGCGCACCAGAACCTCGCGTTTTGCATGAGTGGGCCGTAGACGGGGTCGGCTTCAAGGGCAGCCATTGCCTCAGTCAAGTCTATTCCACGTCTCTCTCTTACCTTGCGCGGGTCTTGACACAAGCCCTCGCCTGCTGCCGGCGCGTCGCACAAGAGGGCGCCGTTGCCCGCGGACTTGTGCAGGCGCACGTGGCCGGCGCGCGCCCACTCCGACTCTGCCAGAACGTCCAGTATTCGCTTCGTTGACTGCAGCCAGGCTTCGGCGGCCAACGCGTTTCTGACTGCGTCGTTCCTGTAATTGGCGAGTTGTTGCAGGTCGCTTGCGTCGAACATTGGAGACGGGCCCATTGAAAGGCTGATTACCACGTCTTGGCCGTTCATTTCCGCGCCCGCAATTGCCGCCGCGATAGTGCGCATCATCATGTCGCCCGAGATGCGAGTGCTGCCGA